>NZ_CAJOJM010000033.1:0-19199 GCF_905234905.1 Methanobrevibacter sp. UBA188
ATTTTAAAAGAAATTAACTTTTTGGAAGAAACAATGAATCTGCAGAATCTTGCAAATAACTTCAAAAAAGTAAGTTATATCAAAATACCTGAAGTACATACCGCCTATTGTAGTGAAAAAGTTATTACAATGGAATATATTGACGGTGTTGCAGTTACAGATTTGCTGAAAAAAGATTATCCAAAAATCGATAAGAAAAAAATTGCAAATTATGGAGTTAAATCTTATTTTAAACAAGTTTTGATAGATGGTTTTTTCCATGCCGACCCTCATCCTGGAAATTTAATTGTAACAAAAGACGGGAAACTTTGCTACATCGATTTAGGTATGATGGGAATATTAAGCGAAAATTTCAAAGAAACCCTTGCAGAATTAATACTGCTCCTAATCGGAAGAAATTCCAACAACATCATCAAGCAACTAATTTATATGGACATAATTACACCAGCACAGAATACTGATAAACTAAAAACGGATTTAGATGATCTGTTGAATCTTTATTATGGTGCCGAATTGAGAAACATGGATGGGTTACTTGATGATTTGCTAAATGTAATGGTGGAAAACAATATTGCTCTGCCAAGAGAATTCGTAATGATTGGAAGAGGAATTGCATTGATTGAAGATACAGGTAAACAGTTAGACCCAACATTCAATGCTGCAGAAGAATTGAAGAAACTATCTAGAAAAATTGTTATCAACAAATACAAACCTGAAAGAATTGCAAAATCAGGTATAAATTATTTGTTACAGTTAGAACATTTAGCAAAAGACTTGCCAGATACCATAAACAACACCATATCAAAAATTGAAAATGGAAAACTTGAAGTAAATCTAAAACACCTCGAAGTAAGTGAACTCATAAACCAGCTTTCAGTATCACTCATTTTATCAGCATTAATTATTGGATCATCTCTTGCAATGTTTATAGAAAAAGGTTATCATATATTTGGTTATCCTATTTTAGGATTAATAGGATTCGTAGTCAGCGGAATTCTAGGCATATACCTAATAATACAGTACATGGTAGGGCGAGATTAGAAATATGTGAAAATATACGCATATTTTCTGATTTCCCAATAATATGAAAAACCATCTGATTTTTTTAGACATCAATCCAATTTTCCCATCACTTTTTAAAAGTTATTGCAGAATTTATTGCTGATTACATTTAAAAATTGAACAAATTACTTATATGTTTTATTATAAACATATTTATCATAATAAAATCATGAGGTAAAAATTAATGACATTTAAGCATATGATAATCATAATGATATTTTTGTGCTTTGCATTTTCGCTTTCAAGCGTGTCGGCAAGCGATAATGCAGACATTGACAATATCACAATGGTTGATAATGAAATTGAATTGGAAGATTCAAAAATCATTGAAAATATCGATGAGCTAGATAGTGAAATTCAAAATGCAGCCCCCAATTCAACCATTAAACTGGAAAAAGACATAATCGTCAATCAGGATTCTAAATGCAGGGGCCTTGAAATATCCGAAAATATACTTTTCGATGGCCAAGGCCATAAGATTGATGGAAATTCATCAGATATGGATTTTTTATTAAGAGTTCATGCTGATAATGTCGTTTTAAAGAATATCCTATTTACAAATTGGGACATGTCCTATTCATACAACCTTATTGAATGGATAGGTGCAAACGGTCAGATGAAAAATTGTACTTTTATCAACAACACAGCAATCTATGGTGGTGCTGTTGACTGGACAGGAATAAATGGTCTTTTAGACAATTGTACATTTATAAACAATACTGCTGAAAACGGCGGCGGAGTCTACTGGTATGGTATTGAAGGTACTATAGCTGATTGCACATTCTTCAACAATACTGCCGAGATTGGAGGTGCAGCATACATTACAGGAAGAGATACAAAATTGGACAATTCTAAACTTATAAATAATACCGCTGATGATATCGGTGGAGGAATATACGCCGAGGGACTTAACTTTGTTTTGGAGAAGTGTGATTTTGTAAACAATGAGGCAGTTAACGGAGGTGCTCTTTACACAATATCTTACCCAAACTTAATTGATTTATGCAAATTCACAGATAACCGTGCTGATGAAACTGCAGGTGCACTTTATTTGGCATCAGACAACAATACTGTAAAAAATTCAATATTTAGAAATAACTCTGCTAAAACTGCAGGAGCAATTTATAGTGACGTAAACGACGATTTACATGTACTAAATTCAACATTCAATAATAATTCTGCTGATGAATTAGGCGGAGCCATAATGGTAGATTATTATGCAAACATCACCAATTCAACATTTTATGGAAATAATGCGGAAATTGGAGGTGCAATATACTCCGAGAATTCCACATTTTCCAACAACAAGGCCACTAAAGGTGGAGCCATGGCTGTAACTGTTGGTACAATTGTCAACTCAACATTTGTTAAAAACTTTGCAAATGACACTGGAGGGGCAATATATGTTTCAGGCGATTTTATTATAAATAAAATTTATTTCAGCGAAAACACAGCAGGCAATTCATCCAATAACATTTATCTGGATGATGCACATGTAACTATGGTTTTAGACATGAAAATTAGTATTACAAATATCACTTATGGCGATACTTTAAACATTAAGGTTAAAATGCCAAACAATATAACAAAAGGTATGATTGTAGCTAATCTAAACGGTGCGGAATTCAAGACTAACTTATCAAGCAGTCAGGCAACCATAATCATTCCTAAATTGAACATCGGATTATATGATGTTAATTTGTTTTATGAAGGAAGTGAATACAACTCCACCACATTCAATTATATGATAGATGTATACCAAAGGCCAGTAACAATAAGTGCAACTAAAAAAAGCTTTGTAATCAATTATGCAGGCAAATATACTGTTACTGTTAAAGACAAAAACAGGAAAGTCATAGCTGGTGAAAAGGTAACAATTTACATCAACAATAAAAAATATAAAACAGTTACAACCAACAAGAAAGGTGTTGCAACTGTTACAATCACTGCAAGTAAGTTGAAATCACTCAAAGCAGGTTCCAAAACCTTGAAAGTTACAATGTCAGACAATTACAATCCTAATTCAAAATCCGTCAAGATAACTATCAAGAAGGAAAAAACAAAAATTGCCGCTAAAAAGAAAACATTTAAAAAGTCACTCAAGACCAAAAAGTACACAATCCAATTGAAAAACAGCAAGAACAAGGCAATTAAGAAAGTTAAGGTATATTTGAAAGTAAAAGGTAAAACTTACACTGCAAAAACCAATTCAAAAGGAAAAGCTACCTTTAAAATTACTAAACTTAATAAAAAAGGTAAATTTACATCAAAAATTACTTTTAAAACTACTAAATATTACAAAGGAACAAGTAAAAAAGTTAAACTAACTATTAAATGAGGTCATTAATATGAAAGGAAAATTGGCAATTATTTGTTTGTTGTTATTTATTTTATGCTCAATTTCAACAGTTTGTGCTGAAAATACTAATGACACTCAAATAATGCAGGAAAGCGATATAAACAATAATCTTGAAATTACTCAAGATTCAATATTAACGGATGACACAAGCGATCTTACAAAGATTATTAACAGTGCATCCGAAGGTTCAACAGTAAAGCTAAACAAAAGTTATACACCGGCGAATCGAATAAACATTGACAAGTCATTGGTCATTGACGGAGCTGGAAATACAATAGACTGTAACAAAGCTCAATTAAGGTCATCAAACGGCGATATAACCTTGAAGAATTTGAAGTTCATCAATGGAAACTCATTCAATGGAGGATCAATCTACATCACAGGTTCAGCCAAGTTTACTATTATTAACTGTACTTTCACAAACAATAAAGCAAACAGTTTTGGTGGAGCAATTTATAATAATGTCGTTGAGACATTAACTATCAAAGACTGCAAGTTCACAGGAAATACTGCAAAACTCACAGGAGGTGCCATATTCTCCAAAGGAAATGTCGTAGTTGAAAAATCTGTCTTTGAAAACAATCAAGCGAAAATTGATGGTGGTGCTATTCACGCCGAAAAATCAGTGGATATTTCAAATTCCAAATTCAATTCCAATAAAGTTGATGGACAAGCATCACATGGTGGAGCTATTCTTGTAAAAAAAGATGCATTCATCGATAATTCTACATTTAACGGGAATTCTGCAATTAGGGGAGGTGCAATTTTTTCATATTCCGATTTAATAATTGAAAATTCACAATTCATTAAGAACACCGCCAGGGAAGGTGGTGCTGTAAAAGTAACCAGTGACAGTCATCTATATATTGAAAAATCAACATTCAAACAGAATTCTGCAACATCTGAAGGCGGTGGAGCAATATACTCAAACAAATGGCTACATATTGGAAATTCCATTTTTGAACTGAATACTGCAAACCACAAAGGTGGAGCTATCGAAACTGATTACATCCAGTTCAGCGGAAAAAACATCTTCACAAACAACACTGCACAAGACCATGGTGGTGCAATATATACCAACAACATTGGACGCGAAAACAACAACTTAATTTTTAACGGAAATCAAGTAAAAAGTGATTTTGGTGGTGCAATCTACATTAACAAAAAATCTGGTGATGTGAAATTTTCTTCATCTGTATTCAAGAACAATCATGCAAATGCAGGTGACGGTGGAGCAGTATACTCAGACAGTGGTTCAACCAATCTCTTCTTTACCAACTGTACATTCACATCAAACTATGCTAATGGAGGTAAGGAAAAACGTTATGGAGGCGCAGTGCGCTCTAAGGGCAATATTAATGTAAATAACTGTACCTTTAGAGACAATTGGGCTGAAAACTATGGTGGAGCCATTTACACTGAAACCGCAAGTGAAATTAAGAATTCAGTGTTCATCTCAAATCAGGTAAAAAATGGTGGAACCCGTAATGGAGGTGCAATATATGTCAACAAAGCATGTACAATGACAATCTCCGGAAATTACTTTGAAAAGAATGGTGGAGGATCTCGTGGAGGAGCATTATATACTGATTCCATAAATACACATGTAAAATTGACCAACAACGCATTCATTGAAAATTCAGCTAGTGACCAGGGTGTTTCAGTATTCAACACTGGTTATTATGATGTTATTTCAAACAACTGGTGGGGCATAAATAAAGCTTCAATCGGCAATCAGCTAAAAGAATATCATAGAATTGGAAGCAACAAGAACAAAGATGATTCGAAACCACTTTCAGTTTCCATAGTTGCTGATAAAAATGGTTACAGCGGCGTTAAAACTACAATTAAGGTTTCATTTATCGGATCAGTACCATATTATGTTCTAGACACTTTAAAATATTCCTCAAACAAAAAAGGTGAATTCATAACCAAAAAAATCAATGCAAACTCATTGGAGTTAATTTATGTTCCAAATGAAACCGGAAACCATAAGTTTGATTTCACAATCAACTCCCAGAAACTGTCATATGAAATGAATGTTAAATACATCAGCGTATATGGTTATGACCTCACTAAGACCTACGGTGACGATTCACTATACTCAGCTGTATTCAAGGACAAAAACGGAAAATATTTACCTAAGGGAACCAAAGTGAATTTCAATGTAAATAATATCAATTATGACTGTCAAATTGCGGATGATTATGGAGCTGCGATATTAAATGTCAATTTTGAACCAGGCACATACACAGTAAAGGCCAATAATCCCGTAACTGGCGAATCATATACAAATAAGATTACCGTAAATAAAAGAAATGCAATATTTGACATCAATGAACCATACATAATCAAGTTAAATGCTTCAGCTAACAAGACTGTTACATTCAAGGTTGGAGGCAAAACATTTACAGGCACTACTTCAGATGAAGGATATGCTTATTTCCTATTGAATGTAACTGCTGGAAGTCATACTGTAGAAACAATATACGAAGGCAAGACCATTAAGGATCACATTACAGTATCCAATAAATATGCTGCCATTGATTTGGGATTGAATAGTACCTCATATGGAGGATTGTTGCCAGTATATTCTAATGAAACATTTAAGGCAGCTTCCAATACCACATTTTACAGTGTTATCGGGGAGAACACCTACAGATACATTATGACTAACGGTGACGCATTCATATTGTATAATGTGACCGTTTCCAATTCACAGGAGCTTACAAATACCTTAAGAAAAATGGCTCGCAAGGATTATAAGGTTGACGTTACCATCATAAATCTTAAAAAGAACACATATAAAGTATCTGACTCTTTCTGGAAAGATTCAGATTGGGAGTATCTTGTCCATTTGAATCACGGCACCCTCATTATCAATGGTGGAGGATCAACACTTGAAGATGATTACAAACACAATTTCGCCAGTTTGGATTCAAATACAAACATCATGGTAAACAATCTTGAATTCAAAAAATTCTACAGAGTATTTGCAAACAATGGTGAAGTATATTGTGAAAATTCAACTTTCACACAAAACGATGCTCGAAAATGGGCTACTCCAACTAAAGGTTCTGTAATTTATAACAAGAACAAGGCTACATTCAGGAACTGTATTTTTAATGGAAATGAGAATGGTGGATCAGATGAAGCTAATCGTGGAGGAGTTTTATATGCAGATTCCAATTCACTGACAAATTTCATCTCATGCAGCTTCAAAACAAAAGACGATACCGTCCGTGCTGTGGAAAAAAGTATGGTTGTCGTCTATGATACTTCCTGGGGAGCATACAATCATATTAAATACAACGGTTACATTGATAACAATGCATCATTAAGTATAAGAGACGTGTACAGTTTAACTCACAATATAACTAAAAATTTATATGTTACCAATATGGCAGGATTGCAGGATGCCACCGAATGGATTGATAGTTTTAACAATATCACTTCATTCAACATAACTCTCAGCAAAGGAGAATATGTCATAAACAGTGCTGACCTTAAAAAATATAGGGATTCGCATGAATGGCGTTCAATAACTGTTAGAGGAGATATAATTTTTGTAAACCCTCGTAGCTTTATAGATGTCAATTCCAAACCAGTAGTAATTAACGGTAACGGAGCTACAATAAAAATCACTGAAAACAATGCCAATGATGATTATCATTTCGCATACATTCCTAAATACGGTTCTTTGACACTAATAAATCTAACATTGTCCGGTTTCAACACTGCTATTCATAACTATGGAACATTCATGGCTATAAACTGTACATTTAAAGACAACATAATCCATCATTTAATGAAGAAAGGTGATGATGGCGGTGCAATAAGAAACTTCGGTACTGTGTTATGCTTCAATTCCACATTCAAAAACAACGGCGCTAATCAGGGTGGTGCATATTACGGTTTTGGAATGTCTTCAAATGCAGTATTTTCAAATTGTCTGTTTACAGGAAATGTAATCAAATCCAACTGGGTATGGAAAAACAACAACAAAAATGATTTGGATATTCAGAATTTAGCTGTTGTCAAATTAGTTAACAGCAGAGGATATTCCCCATCCACAATAAATACCGAAAAAGGAGGATTATATCTGGTTAGGGAAAGCCTCAACGATACGGTTTATAATGTTGTTGTGGACAATCTCGCATCCTTGATGAAAGCTTCAAAAATCGTCAACGGAAATACCAAATATGACGTCATTAATATTACTTTAGTCAAAGGAGAATACGGCATGATTCCTAATTCTCAAAGCATATTCAAGGCAGATTACGGATTACTATTAATCAACGGAGCAGGTGCAAGAGTATTTGTTCAAAATCAACATGATGATGACACAACCAAATTCTTGACCGTTGCTTCTCGAGGTAATGTGAGAATAAATGACTTGACTCTAGAAGGATTCAACATTGCTCTTGATAATTCGGGCAAATTGTTAGTTATAAACTCCATATTCAACAACAATAAGGTAGACTATAGATTTAAAGAGGATTATGGAGGTGCTATCGTAAATAAAGGTTCATTGACAGTATTCAATTCCACATTTACCAACAATTATGGAAAATATGCAGGGGCAATTTACAGTGCTGGAAATGCTATGATTCTCCTGTCCACATTTTCAGCTAACAAGGGATACCATGCGTCAAAAAATGTCGACATCTACAACAAAGATGGTTATGTTGATGACATTATCATCTCTGGACCTGCCCATAATTACATAGAACAACATCCAATCGCCGCATGGAAAATGGATTTAATTGAAAGTGGTGTTCTACTAGCCACCATACTACTTACAGGTAATGTTGGATATAGTATGACAGCGGCCGGCGTAGCTGGTTTATGGATTACATTAGCCAGTGCAGGAATTGGCGGTGCCCTAGGCACTATTCTGGGAGCCGTTTATACAACAGAATATCAGAATCCTAGCCTCTTCTGGAGCGGTGTTTTAAAAGGCGTTTCCAATGGTTTGAGAGTAGCATCATTTGGTGTTGCTGCATTTAAAATCCCTTTAAATGTGGCAACTAAAGTTGTAGCCACAGGTATTGGCCATGTAGTCTCTAAAGGATTAACTGGAATAGTTAAACTTTCAAGATCCATTTTAAGCAACTACCAAAAAGAAAACAAACTAATATATTTCACATAGGTGAAAATTCCTCGCATAGCGAGGCTTTCATCACTTTTTTTATTTTTTACCACACAATCAACATGCAGCTACTAAACTATATGTTGTCAATATCTATAACATATTAACAAATTTCAATCTACAGTAGAACTTACTGGCTATGATTTTGATGATTATTTCACATGAAGTTGGCAGAGTCGGTAAAAATTCTAAAACTTGAATAACGTTTTAAATACAAAACGGTTATCGATTTGACATTACTGATTATGCCAGATAGTGTGGTCAAGACTATTTTTTTAAATAATAGAAATTTAAATATAAATCTAGACATATTTTCATCAAATCCTACGTTTATTGCACCAAGTTTGAAAACTAAGTTTTAGTCTTTCTGAATATCAATCCAATTGCATTATACTCAACAATGAAAATCAATGAATATGACAAAGTAACCATAACAACACTGAAAACCGGTACAAATTCAAATGACTCCAAAACAACTAAAATTAACAAAACGGCAGTGTAATCAGTAGCATAATTTACCCACCCAATTTTATCAATGTAACCTTTAATCAATTTTAAATTGAACGCATCGATAAACTTACCTCCATCAGCAAGTTGAGCCAAAGCAATTTCCATGAAAAATACGCCAATGTAAAGAGCAATTATGCTTAACAAAAAAAACAATATTGAACTGACAGGATTATGAGTGTAAATCAAATGAATTGTTTCTGGAAGTTTCAAAAAAAACTCCTCAAAATCAAAAGTTGGAAAATTGAACAATCGAGAAATGACAAACAAAAACAGAGTTTGAATACCCCCATAAACAAAAAATACGGTTGTCGCCTTTATACCCAATGGAATACTCCTAAAATCAAATTTAGGTAGGGATTGCCCACCATTTATCACTTCCCTAGTAAATTGCATCCCATATGAAATGTATAAAATTATATATATTAACATAATTATAATGGCACATATACCCTCAAAAGTTCCCACTAAAATTAAACTTAAGAATGTCAAAAAAGTTATAATGACTATGCGTTTTTTGCTGACCATGCAGCATTCAACTGCTTTTTTTGAAAAATATACTATGACATCAAGCATAGGTTTTTATTTATAGTGAATATAATTTATTTTTTACTATTTGAAAAAAAACATGCCACAATCATTCAATAGTGTGTTCCATTTGAGTTGAGAAAATTAACTTATATGCAGTGCCCTTCTCTTGTTTAATCAGACTTATATGTCCTCCCAACTGTTTGGTTAAACTTTTGATTATTTCACAGCCTAAATTTGAACTGATATTGTCTGAGTCATCAATACCAACACCATTATCTTTTATAATTAGCTCCGCAGTATCATTACCAACACTTCTTATTTCCTTAGTTATTTTATTGTTGGCAGAGGTTTTATTCGGGAATGCATGTTTAATGGCATTCATTGTTATTTCATCAATGATGAGAAGCAGAGGAGTTATGACTTCAAGAGACAATTCCAAATCTTCATCAACATAAGTTTCAAACTCAATGTTTTTAGGAAAATCAACCACATTTATCATCTTTCTATCATGATCAATCAGATAATCTTTCAAATTAATATTTTTAAAATCTTTAGAATTATAAGTCTTTTCATGAAGTAATGCAAGTGAATTTAAACGTGTTTGCATATGTTCAATGATTAAATTAGGATTATCTTTGTATGCTCTTTTTTCAAGGTTTAAAAAACTGCTTAGAATTTGCAGGTTGTTTTTAACCCTATGATGAATTTCCTTAATTAAAATCAATCTATTATCATTGGATACCATCAATTGTTCTTGTTTAATTCTTTCTTCAGTAATGTCTGTTAAAAAACCGAGGCTGTGTGTGGTATTTCCATATTCAAAACGTTCAAGATACAAATCAACGACTTTCCTCTTGTTTGGATTTCCTCCAACATAAAAACAAAAAGTTTCATCAATTTTATCAATTTCACCATCAACCAATTTTTCCAAACGTCGAACAATATCTTTGTCAGTTATATTTTTAAAGATATCTCTAGAATGAACATAATCTTCATAATCCTTTTCAATAAGATAATAAAAACCTTTTGAGAATTTGTATTGTTTAACATTTAAAGGCTCAATCAACAAAGCCAATTTAGTGCTGTCTTTAAAGCCATCCAATAAGAAATCAACAGGTTTGGTAATTTCATCATTGGAATATTGGGTTATGTCATTCATCATACCCTGGCGAACGATAATGCCTGACTCATCAAAATAGGAATAAACGTTAACTTCAATTGTTTTTAAGATGCCATCTTTAGTTTTAATGCGGATAACTTCCTCACATTGGGCGGTATCATTATTTGTAATGTCAAAAATTTTATTTACAATGTGTTTATCTTCAGGTATCACCAAATCAAAAACAATATTGAAATAGTCATCGGATTCTTCTTTTGCACGGTTTATAATGTTATATATGCCCTGTGACCAGACATATTTTCCATTGACCCTATAATAACTACCGGTTTGGGAGAAATTTTCTATTATATCATTTTTATCTTCATCAAAATCCCTATATTCCAAATCAACACGATTGCTTGTCTTTGTATCAATATTGTTGGTAGTTACAAAAATTTTTCCAGCATCAAAAACTATTTTAGAAGTACTCAATTTTGATAATTTATTTTTATAATAGTATACGAACCTTATATCCTTACTGACATGATCATTATAGACATCAACTAACTCATCATGTAAAATTTCATAAAATAAGGGTGATAATTTACTGAATAATCTTCCTTTCACATCATCAAGAGTGCAATTATATCTATCAAGAGTAAAATTACCTATACTTTGGATAATAAAATCCTTACCTTCCTCATAAGGAATCAAACAATGAATTTCAATGGGAAGATTGTTTATGAGTTCTTGAAATTCCAAATCTTCAACATCAAACTCCTTAGGGGCGGGTTTATAAAAATCCTTTTGACTAGCATTAAAAATACGAATTTCTTCAATACATTCCAATTGACGATATTCTTTTTCTACTCTCATATTACACCCAAAATATAATTAAAAATAATATAAACAATAGTATGTTGTTAATTATATTTAAATTAAATCATATACATGCACATATCTCCACCATATCATAAAATCTGTTAAAGATTAATCAAATTTTAAATAAAATTTTTAATTAATATCGAATTAATAAAACTATTGTTTCTATTTTATGCATATTCAACCTTTTAAAATTATTTGATGTTTCACCCTGTTAAGCAAATCAAATATGAAAAAAAGATTGATGATTAATTGAGATTAAAAAAAAAGAAAAAAAGAAAAAAGATTGGTTTGATTATGCATCAGAGTATAATAAACCAATAGCTCTGTTGTAGAAGAATACTAAGTAAACTAAGAAGATACCGAATAAAATATCTCCAACAATATCACTTATACTGCCAATAATGCCTATAAGAACTACAATAATCACAGCTATAATTACAACAAGAATAACAGTTGCAAGAAGTTTACCGAGACCTACTCTGGATATGTCTCCAATAGCTTCACCTATAGCTAAAGCTTCACCTAAACTGTCACTTTTTGCTAATCTACATTTAGCCATAAAGTTTGCTAAAGCAAATAATATAACTAAAATTAAACTGATTATAGTCATAATCCAGTCTCTGAGGAAAAGTCCTAAAATAAAAATGATAACAGCTGGTACAACGTAATAAACAATAGAGACAATGAGTAATTTGACAGCATTTGAAACTTGTCTTCCAAAATCAATTCCCGGACCATCAGCCCTTCTTTCAATACCAAATTTTACAATATCCAATCCATATCCTTCAATCAAGAACAGTAAAAGAATGAAAACAATGATTCCAACTACTCCTACACCACCAAGAGCAAAACTGGAGAATCCTTTTGTAGCCATAGAAGTTGCAAAAGTAAGTACTGTTGTTCCTCCGATGATTGCAGCAATTATTCCTAAAATCATATATATAACTAAAGCTTTTACATTACGAAATGGATATCCTAAAGCATCACTTATTATATCGCCTACGCTCATTTTATTCACCTTTTTTAATTAATTTGTTTGAATATTTTGTTTAATTAATAAACTCATAATGAGTCAGTATTAATTTCTTTTGATAATCAAATATAAATATTACTATAATTCATTCAAAAAAATAAGTTGTTTTGTTAGATTACTTTCAAATTTTAATCCATTGTTTCCACAGTCAAACACAATATCCCAATACCACCCCATGCATAACTTCTAGAATCTAAAATCTATTTTACGGCACTGCATTTCCGATGAAAAATATGAAAAAGAATTAAGTTAACCAATCAACTACTAAAAAAGGTTACGATTTAAAAAACACTGTTAAAATAATTATAAAAACCATTGATTAAAAAAATAGTTAGCCAATAATCAAGAAGAATAAATAATCATGAAAGTAAAATAAATGATGAAACAAAATTAACACCCGACAAAACATACATGAAAATTAAAAAAATAAAAAAGAGTAGATAAAAATTATCTACTTTTTAACTTTAACAGTTGTTTTAATAGTGTCTTTAAGATAAGTCACTTTAACAGTGTATGTTTTACCTTTTTTAAGCTTGTTGATAACTTTTTTAGTTAAAATTTTCTGTGCAATACCTTTTTTGTTGGTTTTAGCTTTGTATGTTTTACCATTAAATTTGAATTTAATGATTTTACCTTTAACCAGCTTGCCATTGATTTTAAGTGTTGCTTTCAAGGTAAATTTCTTAGCTGTCTTTTTAACAGTAACTTTACTTGTTTTAAGCACGTGTTTAACAGTAATAGTATTTCTGTAGGTTTTGCCCAAGTATTTGGTTGTTATTGTGTATTTTTTAGGGGCATCGGTTATTTTTATTTTAGCTATTCCGTTTTTATCAGTTTTTACTGTTTTTGTCTTTTTGTTGATTGTGAAGGTGACTTTTGCACCTGCACCAACAGCATGACCGCCAGCAGTTACGACTTTAACAGTGAAATATTTGCCACCATTATAGTCAACTGAAATGTCCTTATTGTTGATGATTTTGGTATCGTCAACAACAGTATAGATTTTTAAACATGCGATTGCATCTTCAGTATAACAATCTATCCAAGTCTGTCCATCATAAGAGAAAAATGAAATATTCTTATCATAATGCAGCCTTGTTTCTCTTAAATCAACACCAGGCATTGCATCTGAGATCATTACAGCTTTAAAGATATCACCTTTTTTGATTGGAATGTATTCATCTAATTTGATAGTATGGTAACCTATGAATGGTGATACTCCTTCCTGAGTCAATCTCAATTCATCGTTTACATAAATCTGAACTTTATAATTGACACCACTGCTGTTGAAGTATGTTCCAACACCAGCAATCAAATCATCATCCAATGCTTCAAAGACATTCATATAACTTATATTTCCATTACCACCTGGAACAAAAGCACCTCCCCATACAATATCATATTGATAGTTCTTATTGTAAGGTACAGTATTTTCAAATATGATTGCCGTAGCTGCTGTGTTTATAGCGCCAGACATATACGGCAGGAGTGATTGGTCATAATAAGAAACATATAAATATCCATTCTCTCCCCAACCGGAACCCCAACTGTTTTTAACAATCCATGCACCATCACCGGGAGGAGGTGTTAAGAACTTTTCTTTTGGGAAATTATCATCCCACCCTACAATTGAAACGTCATGATTTGGCGTTACAAATACATCAACATACTGTGCATATGTTTCAGTATTATAATAAAGACTTACTTCATCATATCTGGATTGTCCGTAATAACACACATCTACAGAACCGTATTTCAAGATTGCTTCTTTAAGATGTGTGCCATTTGGTATCTCATTATTATGAATGAACATCAAATCTTGAACATGAATGTCCTGATTGGTTGTGATTAGGGGTGAAATTTTTCCCATTTCATCATAGGTATCTGCATCCTGCGTAAATGCTCCAAGCCAACTCAACAGATAACTTACCGCATAATTATTGCTTCCACCTTCATATATTTTAGGAGAACCATAAATTGAATATTTCAACAGGGTATTCTGCATGTTGTTTTCTGAAAAGTCAGTTGTGATACCTGCAGCTTTCAATAATGATGATTCCAAGACTCCAGTCATTCCGAACGTCCAGCAGGAGCCCATCCATCCCTGGGCTTTAACAGATGATGTCCATCTCCAGTCACGTGAATCATATCTGGTCGGAAGAGTAGTGACATTAATAGTGTTATTACTCAAGATTAATTGCATGCCTTCCCCGATTATTATTGTTGCAAAAAATGTATTATTGGTGGAGATGTTGTTATCATTGATGAAAATGTTTGTTTCATCTATAACGGATTGTTTATCAAAAAATGTATAAATAGGATTTGTATTGTTTTCAAAAATTGAATTGCTAATAGTATACGTTGAATCATATGCATAAATCGCAGCTCCAGCACTTGCATTGTTATTGAAGAATTTAGATTCTGAAATGTTATAGGTACCCATATCCAACAATATTGCACCACCATAGGTAGGATAACCTTCAATAATATCAACGCCGTTTGAATCAAAAGTACAGTTACTGATTACACCATTTACATATGAAAGGTAAACTGATCCACCATTATAAGTTGCATGGCCGTTTATGAATTTTGTATTGTTTAAGAATAAATTTCCGCTTAATTGAAGGAATGCTCCACCAAATCCTGAACTGGTATCCTTAAATACTGTATCAATTATTGTCACAACACCATCATAATCATTGTATAGAACATCTGCAAAAATTGCACCTGCATTTTTAGAGGAAGATGTATTTATGAATTCACAATTTTTAACATATAAATCACCGCCCATCCTAACGCCTATTGCACCTGATGTAATGTTACCTCTTAAATTAATGAATTTAGAATTAATTACTGAAGTTTTGGAACTTCTAAGATACAATGCTGGAGAGTAGGAAGAGTTACTGTTTGAAAAAGTAGCGTTTTCTATGTAAACTATAGAGTTGGCAAGTACTGCAATTTGTGAATACCTGTTGAATATTTTTGAACTTAAATCTGCATTGTAAAGATTCAATACACCTTTTTGAACAAATATTGCTGAACCTGCTTCCGCATAATTGTCTATAAAATCAGAATTGTTACATGTAAGGATTACATTACCATAGAGCCCTACAGCTCCCCCCTCTATTTTTGCATAGTTGTTTGTGAATGTGACATTGTTCAATGTTAATGATCCTGTGGCATAGATTGCCCCACCTTTTTCGGCATTACCTCCTGTTAAAATCAGATTGCTTAATGTAACGTTATTTGCAGTAATGTTGAATATTCTTGATTGGTTTTTTCCATCAATTGTACAACCATTACCGTTAAGTACAAAGTTATCCTTGCAGATAACAATTCCATTTTTGTTATCAGTTTCATTGTTGAAAGTATAATCATGATTTAAATCTAAAGATGTGCCTGTGTTTTCTATTTCGTCAGTCAAGTTACTGAATGAACTTTCTCCTGCCGTATAAACATCATTGTCTGTAATTTCTAAATGGTCATCATCCACATCCGAGACGATATCTTCAGAAATGGTGTCGGTTGCACTAACCGCACCAACCATCAAAACAGCCAGCATTAAACTAGCTATTAACATACATTTAAATTTCATGTTATAATATCTGATTATAATACATATATAAATTAATATATGTGGATACATAGCCTAACTTTACATTAACAGCCTATCCCTTGAAAAAATGAGATTGATTTGTTAAATAGCTTCTGTTAATGTTAATGCCCCCCCCATTAAAATCTAATATAAAAAAAAGTAACCATTGTTTTTATCAAAGATATTTTAATGGAAAACTCTTGTCAAATAAAAAAATAGAAAGAAAGTAGATAAAATTATCTACTTTTTAACTTTAACAGTTGTTTTAATAGTGTCTTTAAGATAAGTCACTTTAACAGTGTATGTTTTACCTTTTTTAAGCTTGTTGATGACTTTTTTGGTTAAAATTTTCTGCGCAATACCTTTTTTGTTGGTTTTAGCTTTGTATGTTTTGCCATTAAATTTGAATTTAATGATTTTACCTTTAACCAGTTTGCCATTGATTTTAAGTGTTGCTTTCAAGGTAAATTTTTTAGCTGTCTTTTTAACAGTGACTTTACTTGTTTTAAGCACGTGTTTAACAGTAACAGTGTTTTTATATGTCTTACCCATGTATTTGGTTGTTATTGTGTATTTTTTAGGGACATTTGTTATTTTTATTTTAGCTATTCCGTTTTTGTCAGTTTTTACTGTTTTTGTCTTTTTGTTGATTGTGAAGGTGACTTTTGCACCTGCACCAACAGCATGACCGTCAGCAGTTACAACTTTAACAGAGAAATATTTGCCACCATTATAATCAACAGCAATATTCTTATTGTTTATGATTTTACTGTCATCAGCAACGGTGTATACTTTTAAACATGCAATATAACCTAAATCATAAGCATCTTTCCATGTTTTTCCGTCAAATGATACAAATGAAATATTTTGAACATAATGAACCCTAGTATCCTCTAAGAGAAGGTATGGAATCCAATTTGAGGTTATTTCTGCTTTGAAGACATCACCTTTTTTGACTGGTACGTAACTACCTAATTTGATAGTGTGATAACCAACATATGGAGACACTCCTTCTTGAGTCAATTTTAATTCATCGTTTACAAAAATTTTGACTGTATAATTGACGCCACTCTCATTGAAGTATGTTCCAACACCAGCAATCAAATCATCATCCAATGCTTCAAAGACATTCCTATAACTTATAGTTCCATTACTTGACTCATAATTAGAAAGCCATGTAATGTCATATTGATAGTTTTTATTGTATGGTACAGTATTTTCGATTATTGCAGTGGCTGCGTAATCAGTGACCTTGCCTGGCTTATATGATAGGAGTGATTTGTCATAATATGAAACATATAAATATCCCTTGTCTCCCCAGTCAGAACCATAACTGTTTTTGACAATCCATGCCCCATTGCCCGGAGGAGTGTATAGGAATTTTTCTTTTGGGAAATTATCATCCCATCCAATAATGGATACTTCATGATTTGCAGTTTCAGGCACATCGACATATTGTGCATAGGTTTTCGGATTATAATACTGAACTTCATCATCGAATGAAGCTTGTCCGAAAAAGGACACATCCAAAGATCCATATTTCATGATCGCCAATTTAATTTGTGTACCGTTAGGGATTTCATTATTAGGTACGAATATCACATCCTGAACATGAATGTCCTTGTCTGTTGTGATTGGCATTGTAATTTTTCCAAGCTCATCATAAGTATCAACACCATATGGAATTGCTCCAAGCCAACTCAATAAATAACCAACAGCAGCAAGATTGGCTCCCCCTTCAAATACTTCCATAGCTCCATAAGGTGAATATTTCATCACTGTTTTCATGTTATTCATAGAAACGTTGAATGGAATTCCTGTAGCTTTTAATAACACTGATTCTAATGAACCTGTCATTCCAAATGTCCAGCAGGCACCCATCCATCCTTGATCTTTAACGGATGAGACCCATCCCCAGTCACGCAAATCAAATTTGGTAGGAATAACATTAACATTAATGGTATTGTTAACCAGCGCCAACTCCATACCTTCTCCAACCATTATTGTTGCATAGAATGTGTTACTGGTTGAAACAGTATCGTTATTTAATTCTGTGTTTGTATCTATAGTATATTTTTTAGTAAAGACACTGAAAACAGCATTTGTATTGTTTTTAAATGTTGAACATTTAATGTTGAATGAGTTATCATATGCATATATTGCATTGCCTTCACTTGCAACATTGTTGAAGAACCTGGAGTTGGTTATGTTTAGTGTAGAGATATCTGAGAATATTGCTCCACCAGAAGTTGGATAATCCTCAATTATGCCAGCACCATTTGATTCGAAAGTACAATTGTTGATTTCAGTTTCTGTAAATGAAAGGTAAATTGCTCCACCATTGAATGCAGCATGGTTGTTTATGAACTCAGTATTGTTAAGCCAGAACTGTCCACCCAATTGGACATATGCCCCACCAAACTCAGAAGAAGCATCCTTAAATTTGGAATCGATTATTGTCACATTACCCTCATTGCCCGGATTATATCCAGTAATGTCTACATAAACTGCTCCTGCATTTCTGGAAGAAGTAGTGTTTATGAATTCACAATTACTAATGTAAAGTTCACCACCTTCCCTAAGGCTCATTGCCCCTGCAGTGATATTAGCTTTTAGATTAATGAATTTGGAATCAATTATTCTAATTTTGGAACCTACAAGATATATTGCCGGAGAATATGTGGCTGTGATATTAGCAAAGGTAATGTTTTCAAGATAAAATATTGCGTCTGGGGAGCCCATGATTTGACCCGCTTTAGCATATATTTTTGAGGTAATGCAGGAATTGTAAAGATTTAGTTTTCCTTTCCCAACTACAATTGATGATCCCCCTTCACCAGCATAATTGTCAAAGAATTCGGAACTGTTACAATTAATAGTTACATCTTCGTAGACTGCTACAGCACCACCATTTTTACTTGCATAGTTGCTAATGAAAGTTACATTGTTTAATGTTAATGGTCCTGTAGAATATAT
>NZ_CAJOJM010000034.1:0-28230 GCF_905234905.1 Methanobrevibacter sp. UBA188
TTAATCGAATCCCAATAGCAGTAACATCTGCCAGGATCAAACAGAATTGAAACATAACAGACATAATAAAGTATAAAGTATTATGAAGTACGCTAAAAAAATATAGACGAGTGTAATACACTAAAAATTTGATATAAAAGTTTCTATAATCAAATTTCACCACATCTACAAAACTTACATCATACCCGAAAAACTCAAGTACTCACAAAAGCACATTCATTATAATAATAATTTAATTAATACAATAAATATGATAAAATATAGCTACATGCGGAAAAGCAGTCATCATAGTCAGAATTGTAAATACAATATGACTTAAACCAACGCCATAAAACATATAGCACATCTAATACAGACGGAAATTATACTAACAAATTCAATTAAAAATCATTGCAATTAATATTTAAATAATTAAATACAAATATAAAATTATAAAATTTGTATTTTACTAATCATATGAACGTATATTTTTAAAAAAGATAATATTATCAAATATAACTATAACATTTAATAAAAAGTTTCGTCATACTTCCATCGAACAATCAAGTATTACAAAAAATAAAATAATTAATACCATATTTGATATTATAAATATTTCAAGACATCCCCAACAGATAATATATAAAACTTTCTATCTAATTCAAATAATAATTACTTTATATATAGGCTAACCAAAGATATTATTGGTGATAAATTATGAAATTTGGTATAGAATTCGTACCTCAAATACCTTTAAAAGAACTCGTAAGATTAGTAAAAATAGCAGAAGATGTCGGTTTTGAATACGCATGGATCACTGACCACTACAACAACAAAAACGTATACGAAACCTTAGCATTAATTGCAGCTGAAACTGAAACCATTAAAATGGGTCCTGGTGTAACCAACCCATACGTAAGAAGCCCAGCAATTTCCGCTTCTGCAATCGCTACTATCGACGAAATTTCAGAAGGAAGAGCAACCTTCGGTATTGGTCCTGGTGACAAAGCAACTTTCGATGCTTTAGGAATTGAATGGACTAAACCTGTATCCACTATCAAAGCAGCAATCGCTGACATTAACACCTTATTAGCAGGTGAAAAAACTGAAGCTGGAGCAGCTTTAGGTGGAGTTAAAAAAGTACAAGATGCAATCCCTATTTACATGGGTGCACAAGGACCTAAAATGTTAGAAACCGCTGGAGAAATCGCAGACGGTGTATTAATTAACGCTTCCAACCCTAAAGATTATGAAGCAGCTATGCCAATGATCAAAAAAGGTCTTGAAGCAGCTGGTGGAGACAAAGCATTCGACGTAGGTGCATACACTGCAACCTCTATCGGACCAGACTCAGACGCAGCTAAAAACGCAGCTAAAATCGTAGTTGCATTTATTGCAGCAGGTTCACCACCTCCAGTTATCGAAAGACACGGATTACCTGATGGATTCAACACCCAAATGGGTGAATTCTTAGCTAAAGGTGACTTCGGTGGAGCTATTGGTGCTGTAACCGATGAAGCACTCGACGCATTTTCCGTATGTGGTACTCCTGATGAGTTCATCCCTAAAATTGAAGGCTTAGCTGAAATGGGTGTAACTCAATACGTAGCAGGATCCCCTGTAGGTAAAGACGTAGAAGAATCCATTAAATTATTAGGAGAAGTAATCGCAAGTTTCTAAACTTGCTACTTTTTTCTTTTTTTATTTTTTTAAACCTTTATACACAACTTAATAACATACTATTTTTCTAACACAATTTTTAATTATAACAAAACCATAATTATATAATATTCATTTATTATATTGCAGGTATTATAATGGAAATTGAAAATTTATGTAAAGAAATCAGACAAAGGGCTTTTGAGCGAAAAGATCCAAAGACTCCAGAACAGGTTGGTGCCAGCTGGTACAATGATGATTTAACTTACAATGGCGTTTCAAAAACATTATTCATCATATTGCCAACACCAGGCTGTGCATGGGCACTTGGAGATAGTGGCGGATGTACAATGTGCAGCTACGTATCAGATTGCACTCTGGAGCCAATCGATACACAAACAATCCTTAGAATTTTTAACGAACACCTACAAAGACATCCAATAGCTGAGGAAGATAAGATTTCAGTTAAACTCTTTGCATCAGGCAGCTTCTTAAACCCATATGAACTTCCTAAAGATGCCCGTGATGAAATTCTGAAAACATTGGTTGACCTTGGAAATGTCAAAGAGATTATTGTTGAGTCACGGCCAGAATATGTAAAAGAGGATGTGCTTGATGAAATTTTTGAAATTATAGGAGATACCTTATTTGAAGTAAGCATTGGCCTTGAAACTTCAAATGATTATACACGACTTAATAAAATCAATAAAGGTTTTACAAAAGAAGACTTTGAAAATGCAGTCAAATTAATGCAAAACATGTCTGAAAACAAAGGATACAATTTGAAATCTAAAGCATACATCTTTGTAAAGCCAATTTTAATTTCTGAAGCACAGGCAATTGATGAAGCAATAGAAACTGCCAGATATTGCGATTCAATTGGAGTAAACAGACTTTCATTCTGCCCTGCAACAATTCATGGAGGAACAGTTATCGAAAGATTATGGAGACAAGGCGCATATCAGCCACCATGGATCTGGTCTTGCATTGAAATAATCAATACAGTACGTGATGAGTTGGACATACCTGCACTTTTGGACACATCAGGATTTGGTTCAAGAAGAGGCCCATACAATTGTAAAAAATGCAATAAAGATTTAAAACATATGATAATAGCCAATAATTTAACACAAAGTAAAATAGAATATGACTGTGAATGTAAAGAAGAATGGTTAGCTGAAATAGAAAATAGTGATATGAACTCATCAACCGTTGAAATAAAACACATTCCATTATATTAATATAATTTAAAATAGTAAATAGTTATTAGGAGGAAAAATTATATGAAAACTAAATTCATTAGTTTATTAGCCATTATTCTAGGATTACTTATTATAATATTTCCAGTAATGGGAATTGTTGGCGTTAATGGCTTAATTAGCTTATCAGTATTATTAGTATCCATATACTTGCTTATCGTTGGAACCAGCATAATTGATTACAATAAAACCGGAGCAATATTGAATTTGCTTTTGGGATTAATACTATTGCTGTTAAGTATCTTTTTAATATACAATCCAGCATTCCTTGGAGTTATAGCAGGACTGACATTATATATTGCTGGAATAATGTTGATTGTTGTTGGACTTGTTTCATTAATTAATAACCGTAGCACAAGATATGGTTTTTACATTGGAATAGCTGGAGTAGTTCTTGGATTATTATACCTGATTATTGGAACATTCATTACTGATCCTATTGTTCTTGGTACATTAATCGGAGCATGGTTAGTGATTAGCGGAATTTTAAAGTTGATGGATGGATAAAGACTATCCACATAATCTCTTTTTTTGGTGTTTATATTGATTGGAATTAGCGCTGATTTTGACCCTGTTCACAAAGGTCATGAAAAATTAATCAAGGAAGCATGTAAAATTGCAGACAGTGAAGGCAAAAAGGTAGTTGTCTATCTGAATAAGGGATTTAGTGCAAATCATGCCCCATTTTTTGTAAATTTTGAAGCCCGTCGTGAAATGGCACTGGCTTTAGGTGCAGACGAAGTCAAATCATTTGAAGGGTTGCACCACAGACTTATATTATCATACAGCGTCCCAATAAGACTCCAGCAAATGATTGATGATGGAGTTACAGATTATATTACTTCAGCAAGCATCAGCCTTGATGAAATCAAATCCAAAGCTCAAAAATTCATTGATGAAGGCAACTTCGTTGGAATGCCAAAACATTATACAAACAGAAATGAAATTCGTTGGTATGCATTAAATGAATTTTTAGGATCCAAATTAAATTTCCATGTAGTGAAGGAGTTGAATAAATCCGAATACTCCGGAAGATTAATTAGACAGTCAATTATCGATAATGGAATGTCCATTCCATCAAATATTTATAAAGTACTCCCAAAAACCACTGTTGAAATTCTTGAACGGGAAATTGCTTTGGGCAATGTTCCGGGCAATAGAAATTGGGACGAAATATATAAAAGAATGAACACATATTCCAGAGGAAATCTAGAAAAAATAGCTTACCTGAATGGGAAAACCATTAATGAAATTATTAAACGAAGAGTTTACAGAGACCCAGAATCAATTTGGGCAGTATTTAGAAGGTCTGAATATGGTCCCGTCATGACCCGATTGGCCATAAGTTCCATTGAAATGAACGTCAGCAAAAAAGAAGTAATGGATCTTATGAAAAGTTATGAAGAAAAAGGAGTTATTCCAGAAAATCAGAAAGTTCAAAAGGTAATTGACAGAGCATGGTATGTTGCAAGCATGACAGATGAAGGTGTTAGTGCTCGTGAAGCTAATGATGAGTTTAGAAGCAAAAACATTGCCGTTGATGCCCCGTCAACTCTGGAAGCGGGACTTAACTTAACCAAATTTGAAAGCAAAATCACCAAAGAAGGCATTGCCACTGACCTGTATGTTGACAAAAAAGGAAAAATTTCAGTTCAGTTCAAAAGTGAAGGAAAAAAGATTAAAACCAATTTAAGATTGCCTGCACGTGAAGTGACATATTTAAGATATATTATGGATTCTCATTTTATTCCGGTTAACGGAACTATAAAAAAAGCTAAAAAAGGGTTTAAAGTTATGGTTACAATCGGCTGAATTTATCCAAAGCAGCTTTAACCATTATTAGTTCGTTTTGACTGAAACACTCGATAATTTCATTTAATTCTTCACTTTTTCTTTTTGAATTGGCTAAAGTGTTTTTGATTCTGGACAATGAACGGTTCTTAAAGTCACCACCCTCAGTTACGGAAATTACATCAAAAAATTCATCTTCCAGATTATAATTTTGAGCAATCTGATAAGATTCTATCAGAAGTGCTGAAAGTGTTTTGGTATAAGTGCTTCTGAGCAATTTTAAAATAGCCACATCACCAATTTTATCACTTATCACCACAACATCCAAAAAATCATTCAAAAACAACAATTCATCAGCGCTTTTACCTGAAATGTAAAGTGTTGGATTGTCAGAATCAATTTTTCCAATAATTGCCCCATCAATCAAATTATCAACATATTTGTCAATTTCTAAAGTTGACTCTGGAGAGATATTGTTTAAATCCAAATAGATTCCTTTCACGCATTTACCGTATTTCTTAGCTATCTCTATGGATGATGCTGGAGATGTGGCTGAAATCAATAAATCCGATTTGGCTGCTACCTCCCTAAAAGATGACACCACATCCACATCCGAATTGTCAATGGATTCGATAGTGGATTTTGACCTGTTTTCTTTGGATGTTATAAATTTAATATCATCTAATTTAATTAACTTTACAAGATTTTGACAAACTTTTCCAAAGCCAATCAAACCAATTATCATAAAATCACTTATTTTTTAAAAAGAAGCATATCTTTTAAATTGACACCAATATCACGAGCAATAGTATTGCATTTAGCACATAATAAGAAATAAACATCTTTATCAGATAAGTCGATTTCAGTCAGTCCTTCATAATTGCCCATTCCCTTGGATATGACAAATTCATGAGAGTCAAATATCTGCCTAAATTCATCTGAGATTTCACTGTCAACATAACCTACAGTTCCAGCACCAATCTCCACAATTTTTCCAAATTCATCAAGGCCTGCTTCAAGAGCTTCCTTCATGCATGCATCATTTAAGATAGGTTCTGATTTAACTGCAATTGTAATGTCCAATTCATATTCCTTAATTTTTGCCATCAATAATTTATCAAAGACTATTTCGCCAGTGTTATCCACCAAATACAATACTTTATCATGTTTTTTGAGTGAATTTTCAAACTCAACAATATCCTTAACGGCAAGTTCATCATTTAAGGAATCATTTATTATTGCATCTATATCATCATCTAATGTGAATGCTCCAAAATCCAAGATATTGCCTATGATAGCTATCTTCACATAATTTTCCAAACTGTCATTTTCTTTGAGAATTTCCTTTACAATAGGCAAATATTTTAAAGCTATTTCATTTCCTTGGATTTTTTCCCTAAAATATGGATCTTCACAGCCTGTTTTGCTCTTGATAATATTGTGCATCATGGACCCTGTTTTATTGGAATTGGTGTCTTTTGAAAAGTTATCCGCCAAAAAATTAAATATATCATTCATGATTTCAATTTTAAGCAAATCATCATCACAGGACAAATCCATTGCTTCACGAGCCTGCCTTAAAAAACAAGGGCCACATTCATAACTAATCTTCAATATTAACCACCATAAATAATTTGAACTAATTGAATTTCATCACCATCATTGATTACCGTATCTTCAATGACCAAATCGCCATTCTGCTTTGATACAATGGTTTGTGGAGACAAATCCATATCGTTTAATAAATCTTTTATTGTATAATCATCATTGGGTAAATCCCTTTTCTCATCAATACTTTTATATTTTAAAATAAATGACATTTAATCACATCCCAATTCTTCTAAAAATGAACACGCTTTGCATAATCTGTTTGCAGAAGGTTCACCACATCTTTCACATCTGCCATGAGCATAATCTTTTTTAAGCTCTTCCTTTAAGATTCCCTTGATTTTATCATATCCTCTCAGAGTTGAGTATTTTATTGTAGGGTGCTTTTCTGCCAATTGGTTGATGACTTCTGAAACTTCACCCCTGAAAGATTGCATCGCATATGGGCAGCTGTCAAAATGAACTTCCAATTCTTTGGCAACGACATAAATACCGATTTCACGTTCCGGAATTTCCCTTAACGGTTTGATTTTAACTGTGAATTCTTCAGCTTTGGATTCAGTTTTTGCACCTAATTTGGTTAGATTGTCAGTGTTTCCTTCAAGATAATTCATCATGATGGCCTGCACTTCATCATCCAAATTATGCCCGGTTGCAATTTTAGTTGCTCCCATTTCACGAGCTGCCTTGTTAATGATTGTTCTTCGGAATACTCCGCAATATGTGCATGAGCCCTTATGATTTTCCCTTTGCATTATCTCATCCAAAGTGATGCCGTATTCCTCCTTTAAAGACACAACCTTGTGTTCAATACCAAGGCGCTCCGCATGTCTTACTGCAATATCCACGCCATCCTGGCGATAATTGTCAATTCCCTCGTCAACAGTTACGGCACAGATATCAATGACATTCATTTTGCGAAAACTGTTAAGAATCTCCAATGTGGTTACACTATCCTTTCCGCCTGAAAGAGCTACCAAAACCTTGTCTCCCTTGTCCAGCAATTTCTCTTTTCTAACTGTTTTAATAACTTTTTTTTCAATTGATTCAATAAAACAGTCCTTGCACAATAGCTGACCGGATTGTTCTCGTTTAATAATAACTTTTGGATTGCCGCATTTACTACATTTCATTTTATACTACCTACATTTGCTCTACAAATTGAGCCAATTGGTTTAAAGTATTTACCTCAAAGACCTGTGCTCCAACATCCTGATACAGTGAAACACAGCTGTCAACTACATCCCATTTATTTCTATCTTCAGGATTCAGGATGATGACCTTTTTGGAATCCCTTACAATTTCTTCAAGCACATCAACACTTGCAGGTTTTCCATTGACTTTAGGTCCTGACCAATCACGGCAATCAGACAATATGATTACATAAGATTTATTGTTGATTTTTGCCATGTCCTGAAACTGTGTGAATGAAGAGTACATGTCTGAAGTTCCATGAACCATCATGTTTTTAACTCTCAAGTCCTTAACTTTAACAAAGGAATCCAATAGGTATTCTTCCTTTAGTGCATGAGTGGTTTCAATTACCTTATTGTCAAATTCGAATGTTCTTGATTTTTTGAATGCTGTTTGGGCTGAAAACATAAGCATGAAAAACCAGCTGCTGATCCATTCACATGACCCACTTATATCATTTAAAAAAAGGTGCTCGTTTTTATGAGGTCTCGGTTTTGCCTTAACAAGCTCAAATGGAACACCACCATACTTCAGATTAGCCCGGATGGTCCGCCTAATATCAATTTTATTGGTGTTGGTTTGAACTTTCCTTCTTGAACGTTTATTTGCAATTCTTTTACCTAATCTCTGACAGATTTCAAGCATACGCGGGTCGAACCTGTTGAGCTTGGTTAAATCCTTGTTCATCAGCTCGCCGTCTCTTTCAAGCTGCTTGACCTCTTCAAGAAGCGGTTGGCCAGACAACATCTTCAGCTTTTCATTGTTGATTCTTTCCTTATTTAATTTTCTGAAAGCATTATTGTTCTTTTTGATGACATACTTATTGGATTTGGGTCCGGCACCCTTATATGCAGTTCCGCGCATATCCTTTTTTGGATTTTCCTTTTTAACTTCCTTTTTAAAGATTCCATCAAAAACCTTATTGAATCTTGGAATATCGTATTTGTCTTTGACATATACCGACATCAATGCGTTTTTCAAAAGCTGCCTGTCATCTTCACCCAAAGCCATATAAACCTGAACTGCTGATTGTGTGCTTCTTACACTGACCGGCAGCCCCTTTTGCCTAAGCTGAGCGGATAAAGTTGCAATTTTATTAATCATTTTATCTTTTATCTAAAATATCCTTAACAACTCTTTTTTTATCGCTTTCATTTTTGATGGCTACACCAATACTGTCTTTTAAAGACTTGTCCATATCTTTAGTTCCCAAATTGGAAACGGATCGGACCCAATCAACAGTACCCCTTACAGAAGGTTTTTTCATTAAATTGAGATTGCGTATTTTATGGACAAGATTAACAATGGTTGATACGGTTTCATCATCAGCTTCAGGTATTTTTGATTTGACAATTTCAATTTCCCTTTCAACAGTAGGGTAAGGAATATATAAGAACAAACATCTGTCTTTAGTTTCATCAAGCAGAGATCTTTGAGAATTGGATGTTAAAATAACAATCAAATCATTTTCAAGTTGAAAAGTTCCTAAATCGTTAATGGTAATTTCCTGTTCACCCAATGCCTGAAGCAGAAAACTTTCCACTTCTTCATCAGCCTTATCAATTTCATCTATCAACAGTACTGAATCGTTCTTATTTAAAAATGCATTAAGCAATGGTCTTCTAATGAAAAATTCCTCATCAAAAATTTTATCTTCACCATTTGAATCATTTTTTGCAGCTTCCAAATGCAACAATTGTTTTTGATAATTCCATTCGCCGACAATTTGTTCAAAAGTAATGCCTTCATAGCATTGTATTCTGAAAAAATCCCTTTCAAAAGTTTTAGCTATTACTTTGGCAAGTTCTGTTTTACCTACTCCCGGAGGACCTTCAATAAGCATTGGCTTTTGAAGGAATAACGCCAAATATAAAGTAGTTGAAATTTCGTCATTAGAGACATATTCCGCATCCAATAATCTTTCATCAATATCTTTTATAGAAATGTTATCAACCTGCAATGTGAAACCTTCATAAAATTTAATTATACATAAAATTTAATTATAAAATCATATAAACTTTATTGTAACTTTTTATAAAATGAATTATTAATTAATAAATATA
The DNA here is from genome assembly GCF_905234905.1 of Methanobrevibacter sp. UBA188. Taxonomy (NCBI): domain Archaea; kingdom Methanobacteriati; phylum Methanobacteriota; class Methanobacteria; order Methanobacteriales; family Methanobacteriaceae; genus Methanobrevibacter; species Methanobrevibacter sp. UBA188. The sequence goes on from NZ_CAJOJM010000034.1 coordinate 9,554, forward strand.
GACAAAAAAATGGAGGTAAAAGATGGAAAAAGAAAATACGATTATTATTGCATTAGTAGTTCTTATCATTATTGTTGCTGTAGTGGCCGTATTTGTTACTGGCGCAGGAATGCACTTAAATAATAGTGACCCTGTTGTAAACAAAACAGCTTCAAATACAACACATACTAAAAATATTACTGCAAATTCAACAGCTACAAGCGATTCTTCATCTGGTGAATCAAACGGTCCAGTCCGCGATACTGGAATGTCTGCTCCTAGCGAGGATTCCAGTGATTCAGGATCAAGCAGTGAATCAAGTTCAGATTCTTCATCACAAGCAAGTTCAAGTGAATCAAGTAGCACTCCTCAAGCAGGACAATCTGCAGACGCTGCCAATTCAGGCGACTTTGATTAAAACTATTTTTTTAAATCGTCAGGATTTTTGAATAATTCAAAATCCTGAACATAATCTTTACCCGTAACCATTGCAATTTCTGCTTTTTTAAGTTCAGAACCCAAGTATGCTGCATGTTCCATACGGGTAACCAATTCTTTTGTAATTATTTCTTCATATATTTCTTTTGCAGTATGGCCGGTGATTACCAAATCAGCCTTATTCTTTTTAAAATGAGTAGCTATGATGCGACTTTCACTTACGGTAGTTCCATAATCAACTGTGATTTTAAAGCTTCCTGCCTTATCCCTGATGAATTTCAATGGCCTTTCCTGTTTGATTTCAGGAACTCCATCAAGCTCATTAACAATTACATCATTTCGTTTATGCTTATCCTTAAATACAACCATATTAATTCCCAAATCCTTTGGGATAGATTTTCTATTTTTTGCAAGAAACATCATTTTAGATGCAGTAGCCAATTCATAGACACTACCTCTTGTTTTACCACTTTCTTCAGGAGTAAACAGAATGCTTGCACCCAATTCCATACCAATTCCAGCAAGCAATACATTTACACCGCCAGAATCAGCATCCATTAATTCAGTGACATTGCCTACACCAAAAAACATTGGCGCCTTATTGGTTTTATGAAATTCATGGCAAGCTATAAATGATTCGACAATACTTGAACTGTTGACCGGATCCAAAATCAAATCTGCAACATATGTTAAACCTTCAGTATCCTTGATTAACTGGTGCATAGCTTCAACTCTTTCAGAAGGAGATTTGGGAGATTTTCCCTGTGAAAAATTGGTCGGAAGCAACACAGCAGGAATATTTTTTTCTATCAGTAAATCTTTAATTTCAGAATTGTTCCCCAAATCCAAACTCAAAACAAAATCAATCCCATTTTCAGCTGCAACTTTGATTTCTTTAGGATTTAAAGTGTCAATGCTCAATGGCCTATCTCCGACAATTGGGCGCAACGTTTTTATCAGGTCGGGAATTTTATCTGAAAAATCCTCACCGGCAGCCATTCCAATGTCAATCATGTCCGCTCCGGAATCAACAAAATATTGGCATTTATTAATCAAGGCTTCCTTTGATAAAAATGGTGCATTGGCGATTTCTGATAAAACCCTCATTGGGAAATCCTCACCGACAGGAAGGTTTCCAATTAAAATATTATTAGGCTTTTCAAGAAGTTTGTTGATAGTTTCATGGTCATTTTCAAATTCTTCAATGAATTTGAATGCCTCATTTCTTTTTTCTTCTTCAATCAATTTATCTGCAGGTTTATCTTCAGAAAGGTCGATGTTTCCTATTAAATTCAAAACCATTGCCAAATCAGCACCGTCAGTGGATCCTTTAAATGTTGGAATTCCAAGCTCTTTTGTAATTTCTTTTGTTCCTTTTTTAATCAATCCTGGAACCAAAATCATGTCAATTTCATCCAATTGATTTGAAAAGTTAGTTTTTACTTCCTTAATTATTTGTCTAGGAGTTAAAAATGCAGCAACTTGAGTATTATCTGCAATATGAACTATTATATCTTGTTTTGAATCTGAAACTACTTCTTTGATTAAAGGATATGCCAACTCACCAGTGATTATTAAAACTTTCATGTTCTCCCCACACATTTTCTAATAATATATTATTAAATAATCATTATATTAAATCTTTGAAAATGAATTATCCAACAATAATAAGAATTGTTAAAAAACTTATAACAAATACTGGAAAATATAACAAAGACATGAACTGATTTATTGAAAAGATAAACAAAAAACTAATTATTCATTCAAAATTAACCAACAAATTTACTTAAAAAATAATTATTACATAAAATTTATATATTTTAGAATTTATAATGATTATACATGATAAATATATGGAGGAAAATTTAATGATCGAAATTCGTTTTCATGGAAGAGGTGGACAAGGTTCCGTAACAGCTGCTGAAATCTTGGCTAAAGCAGCATTCAAAGACGGAAAATATGTTCAAGCTTTCCCATTTTTTGGAGTTGAACGTAGAGGAGCTCCAGTAATGGCTTTTACAAGAATTGATGATGAGCCAATCGATTTAAGATACCAAATCTATAACCCGGATTATGTTTTAGTTTTAGATGATGGTTTATTGAATGTAGTGGACGTATTTTCAGGAATTAAAGAAAATACCGAAGTTATTATTAACACTACAGAATTTAAAGGCAGCGGAGAACACAAAGTATACGATATTGATGCAACTGGTATTGCACTTGATATGTTAGGACGTAATATTGTAAACACAATTATCCTAGGATATTTTGCTAAAAAAACCAATGTAGTAAGTATTGAATCTCTTGTAGAAGTGATTAGAGAAACCTTCCCTGGAAAAATTGGTGAATTGAATGCGGAAGCTACTCAAAAAGCTTACGAAATGGGGTAAAAAGGTGAGATGATGGTAAATATAGGATGTGTAATAACAACACCAGGAAGTAGTAAAAACAACAAAACTGGAAGCTGGAGAACATTCAAACCTATCTTGGATAAAGAAAAATGTATTGACTGTGACAATTGTATTGTATTTTGTCCAGATTCCAGCGTGAACAAACAACATGATATTGATTATGATTACTGTAAAGGATGTGGAATTTGTGCGTATGAATGCCCATCCGATGCAATCGAAATGGTAAAAGAATAAAGAGAGTGATTTAATGATAAGAGAAGTAATGACCGCAAACAAAGCAGTTGCAGAAGCTGCAAGATTGGCTAAGCCACAAGTTATTCCTGTTTATCCAATTACTCCACAAACTACAATTTCAGAATATTTAGCACAATATGTTGCTGATGAAAAAATAGATGCTAAATATGTTAAAGTAGAATCAGAACACAGTGCAATAAGTGCTGCAGTTGGAGCAAGTGCTACTGGAGTAAGAGTATTTACAGCAACATCTTCACAAGGATTAATGTTAATGCACGAAATTTTATTTGCAGCAGCAGGTATGAGAACACCATTCGTATTGGCTGATGCAAACAGAGCAATTTCTGCACCATTAAATATTTGGAACGACCAACAAGATTCCATTGCACAAAGAGATGCAGGATGGTTACAAATATATGTTGAAAATGCACAGGAAGCATTGGACACTACTTTAATGGCATATAAGATTTCAGAAAATCCTAAAGTATTACTCCCATCAATGGTATGTTTAGATGGATTTATTTTAACCCATACAGTCGAACCTGTAGAAATTCCAGACCAAGAACCTGTAGATGAATTTTTACCTCCATACAATGCTCAACATGCATACCTTGATCCAAAAGACCCAATGTCCATTGGTAACTTAGCTGACCCTGATTATTATCTTGAAGCTAGACACGACATGCAAGTGGCAATGGAAAACTCACTTGAAGTAATTCAACAAACCTGTGATGAATTTGCAGAAATATTTGGAAGAAAATATGGTCTTGTTGAACCTTACAAAACTGAAGATGCTGAAATCATTTTAGTTGCTATGGGTTCACTTTGCAGTACCATCAGAGTTATTGTTGATCAGTTAAGAGAAAAAGGTGAAAAAGTAGGTTTACTTAAAATCAGGGCTTACAGACCTTTCCCAGTCGAAGCAATTGACGAAGCAGTTAAAAATTGTGAAAAATTAGCAGTGATTGATAAAAACGTAACCTTCGGTATTGGTGGAGCATTATACACCGACATTAAAGCAAAAATACACAAAGAAGCTTACGGATTTATTGCTGGTTTAGGTGGAAGAGACATTACACCTGATGCAATTTTGGAAGTTTATGAGAAAACTAAAAATGTGCCTGAAAAAGAAGTCACATGGATTGGACTTAAGGAGGAATAGATATGGTGGACATACCTGATAAAAATTTATTGGCACCTGGACACAGAGGATGTGCAGGTTGTGGAGCATCTATTGCAGTCAAATTAGCTTTAAATGCTTTAGGAGAAAATACTGTAGCTATTTCTGCTACCGGTTGTCTTGAAGTTATGACTACACCATACCCTGAAACTGCATGGGAAGTTCCATTTATTCACGTAGCATTTGAAAACTCCGGTGCTGTTGCATCCGGTGTTGAAAGTGCATTAAGAATTCAAGGAAAAGAAGATGTTAATGTAATCGCTTTCGGTGGTGACGGAGGAACTGTAGATATTGGTTTACAATCCCTCTCAGGAGCTATGGAAAGAGGACACAACATGACTTACATCTGTTATGATAATGAAGCATACATGAACACAGGTATCCAAAGAAGTGGTGCAACACCATTCGGTGCAACAACTACTACATCCCCTATGGGAAGCGCCAGTTTTGGTGAAGACAAACCTAAGAAAAACATGCCTATGATTATGGCAGCACATGGAATACCTTATGTTGCTACAGCATCAATAGCATTCCCTGAAGATTATGTTAAAAAAGTTAAAAAAGCTGCAGAAACTAAAGGTCCTGCATATATCCATTTACAACAACCATGTACAACAGGTTGGGGATTCTCTTCTGAGAAAACCATCGAAATGGGTAGATTAGCTGTTGAAACTGGATCTTGGATTTTATATGAAATCGTGGACGGCAAATTCGAAATCACTTACAGGCCTGAAGAACGTAAACCTGTAAAAGAATATTTAGCCCCACAAAAAAGATTCAGACACTTAAATGATGAAATCATTGATAAAATACAAAAATATGTCGATGCAGAGTGCGATGAACTAGGCTTATAGGAGGAAAAACAATGGAAAAAATTTCTGTAAATAGCAACTTATGTGATGGATGTCTCAATTGTGAAAGCATGTGCGCATCTGTTCACAGTGCTAGTAGAATAAAAATTATAGAACATCATTCTCTATTCTATTCCATTGTATGTCAACACTGTGAAAGTGCACCATGTATTAAAATCTGTCCAACCGATGCAATCAGCGACGAAAGTGTCGATACAGAGAAATGTATTGGTTGCGGATTATGTGTAATGGTTTGTCCATTCGGTGCAATGACTTTCCAAGCCAGCATTGCTGAAAAATGTGACCTCTGTGCTGACAGAGACGAAGGGCCTGCATGTATAAAAGCATGTACTAAAAGAGCTATTTCCGTTGTTGATCCTGCTAAAGTCAAGGCTAAGAATCAAGAAAAATTCTTGTCCAAAATGGCTGGATTATATGAACCGGAAGGCAAGAAAAGTGGCTTTGTCCATGTAATTACAAGTCAAGCAAGAGCAAGACTTGTTTTAGAAGAATAAAATAGATTATGTTAAATTCAGGAAATTGTACAAATTGTACAACCTGCGGAAGTTGTCAACAAACACCAAATGTTGACACTCCCAACTTATTTTGTATGCACTGCCAACCATCAGAAGCACCATGTCTAAAAGCTTGTAGTGAAGGAGCTATTGAAGTTTTAGGCGGCGCCATCACAATAAATGGTGAAAAATGCAATAAATGTGGAGACTGTGTTGAAGTTTGCCCAATTAATGTAATTAAAATTTAAATATCTTAAAATCAAAAAATAAGATTATAAAATTTACAAGGGTTTTATTTTGATTTCTAAAGATACAATTAAAGATACTGTTTATGAACTTTACAAAGAGGCAGTCATTGTTCTAGGTGAAGATGTTAAAAAATCACTTGAAGATGCTCTTAAAATAGAAGAACATGACCTTGCAAGATTAAATATTGAAGCTATCTTAAAAAATATTGAACTTGCAGAAGAAAAAGGAATTCCGATGTGTCAAGATACAGGTCTTCCAGTAGTTTTCGTAAAGTTAGGTAACGTTGAAGTTGAAGACTTGCGCGGCGGAATTGAAGAGGGAATAAAAAAGGCTACAAAAGAAATTCCAATTAGGCCAAACATCGTTGATCCTTTAACCCGTGAAAATACAAACATTAACGTTGGAGATTACATTCCGCCAATCGATATTGAACTTGTTGATGAAGATTATCTGGAAATAACCATATTGCCAAAAGGATTCGGTTCAGAAAACAATAATGCATTAAAAATGGCACTTCCTGCTGAGGGAATAGAAGGCGTGAAAGAATTTGTTGTCGAATCCGTTTTGAAAGCTAAAGGAAAACCATGCCCCCCAACTGTAATTGGAGTTGGAATCGGAGGAACATCCGATTTATGCCTAAAATTAGGTAAAAAAGCATTGCTTGGAAAAGTAGGCGAAAGAAATCCAGACCCACAATTGGCCAAATTGGAACAGGAAATTTTAGATGAAATTAATGCGTCAGGAATCGGTCCAATGGGACTTGGTGGAAAAACAACAACATTAGATGTGAAAATCCTAAAAGCACATACCCATACTGCAGGCCTTCCAGTAGGAGTTTGCGTCCAATGTTGGGCAGACAGACATGCCACAGGAAGAATATATGACGAATAATCATATTTCCTAATTTTTTTAAAAAAAAAAGTTATCTGAAAGATCTTGGAGTGGTTGACCTTGGAATATTTTCATGAAACTCAATTGAAACATCCATAATCTCAACTGAAATTCTTTCAAACGCTTTTACAACCCTAAATAGATAAATGAAATAGTTTGAACGCTCTTTTTCATCAAATGAACTTTCAGCCATTTGAGTTGCAATCAAATTAATTGCCTTTGATTGAAGAATATGTATAGAATCTTCCAGCTCCATCAAATCATCTTTTAACTCTGTTTTTCCTTCGATAAATGATTTCATAGCTAATCGAATCATCTTTTGAGCAGTTTTATACATCTTTTTTAATTTTTTAAGAATATTTTCATCAATTTCATAAACATCATTAATAACAAATTTTGCAATATGACCGCAGTAATCTCCAATCCTTTCCAAATCGTATGCTACTTCATTATAAAGCATTGATTTTGAAAATTCGGAATGTTTATCAATACTAACAATGGTTTCAACGGATGTTCTAATTTTTTCAACCATATTGTTGGTAACATAATCCATTTCCAAAGCGCGATTGGCTTTTTCCTCATCATATTCCAGAACTGCATTGAAAGATTCTTCAAGTTGGGAATGGACATGCTTGGCCATATTGTTCAACATATCATTAACCAAAACATTTCCGGAAGTTTCTTTTGGACTTATATAATCACTCAAAGATTCAACTATTCTTTCATAACCTTTCAAATCAATCATGTATGCCCTTTTAACTGTACCATCCTTAACAAGAGGCTGTAACAATTTAGTAACATATCTGCGAGTGATGCCTAACTGTTCGGCTATTTCTTCTTGAGTAGCAGGATTTTCGTATAAAATAAGATCCAATATATCCTTCAAAGTTTGGTCCTTTTTACTCATGTTATCCCCTATTTCTTATATTCATCAAGCAAATCATTTGATTCGAATTGTATGTTTTTTGAAGACTTGTTAATTCCTGACTCTGTTTGAGTAGAATTTTCGTTATTGGAAACCTTATTTACTTTAGGTTTAAAGGAATGGCCCTTATTTTCAACCAATTTTTCTTCAAAATCTTTAATTCTGGATTTATGAGCGGTTCTTTTATGAACATATTCATCTACTTTTGGTGAAATTTTCCTTTTGAATGTAGTGCTCTCTGTTTGAGGATTTTTTCTAACATGCACAACTCTTCTATGAGTTGGTTCAACATCATTTTCAAAATATTTACTATATTTTTCCTCAAAACTTCCGTCATTTATGCTGTTTGCATATTTTTTAGATTCATTATCAGATTCCCAAGCGGACATTAAAATTCTGACAATTACAAATACGAGCAGAATGAATGCAATAACAGCTATTGGAAAATCAAAAACTGCGAATATCGGGTGATACAAATCAGTGATTTGATTTCCCATATCTACAAAACCTCTTGCCAAAAATACTATACCTATTGCAGCTATAATCACACCATGAACCTTTTTAACATTTTCCGGTTTCAATACCAATGGATAAACACTAATGACTATTAAAGCTAGACCTAAAATCCTATATAAATTATTATTAGCAAAATCTTGAAGGGAGAGATAAGCATTCAGGAAGGTACTCGGTAGAATTCCAAATTCAGCTAAAAATGAACATATCAACAATAGCTGAATAAGAGAAATAACTATAAGTGGAAATACATAAGCTACATCCCATTCGAAATCATGTTTAATTTTTACATCAGACACTGGCTTTTCCAATGCTTCAGAAAGCATGTTGTAAAGAACGGATGATATAACTGAACCTATTACAGTACCCGCAACTCCCAAAACGGAAGTCAATACTGCTACAAATGCTGAAATTAAGCCAACTAATATTAACTTAGAATAATTCATATATTCCCACCTCAATAGAATTTATTTAAAAAATTTAATTTTTTTCTTAAATAAATTTATCTTTTCAAATATTTAAAGTATTGTAAATTCTTATGAAAACCTTGAATAACAAGGAATTTTAATTAAAAATCAACTAATTACCAATTATATACTAATTAACCTACAATTAAACTGATAACAGAATATTGAATGTTGAAAATCAATTATTAAAATTTTTATAATGATTTTGAAAAATAAATTTTTAAAAAAAATATAGAGATAAACAAGCTTTAGGGGGGATTCGAACCCCCGACTTCCACCTTACCAAGGTGGCGCTCTACCGGCTGAGCCACTAAAGCATTATCGAGAAAATAAATATAAAATAGTGCAAGGGAAGGGATTCGAACCCTCGAAGGCCTATACCAGAGGATCTTAAGTCCTCCCCCTTTGGCCGCTCGGGCACCCTTGCATACAATATTGATATTATCCTTCATAGTATATAAACGTTATGGTAAATTCCTAAAATTTAGACCAAAGCATTGTTAATTGAATACAACCATAATGAAACTGAAGTCAATATTAATATTAATATAAGCCAGATTACCAAAAATAGCTTTTTAGGGTCAGATTCACCTTTAGTAATGTATTTTTCACCTTCAACATCACTGGATCTCTCACGAGTATTTTTATAGAAATCATCATTTCTCAAATAATTGTAAAACATTCTTGTGATAAGATAAAATATGAAAAACATGACAAGGCCTATTATAGGAAGCAGCCCTCCTTTTAAAAACATTACTGAAATCGCTGAAAACAGAAGGCCTAAAAATACAAAAAATAATCCGGATAAAATTATTGAAACAGTCTTGTTAAAAATCATAGATTCACCATTAATTTGCAAACATTGAAATTTAGGAATGCCTAATTAATTATTTACTAAAAAACTATATAAATCTTAAGATAATTATATTTAATTATATTTTTTTAATAAATTTTAATTGGTGTATTAATTGAAAGTTGACATGGAAGAGTGTGGAGTTTGTGAAGATTGTATTGATGTGTGTGTAGAAGAAGCCATTACAAGAAGAGCATACACCATAATCATCGACCCTAATAAATGCGATAACTGTGGAGAATGCGTTGACGTTTGCCCTGTTGGAGCCATATACGAAGAATAACGATTTATATGAAGATAAAATTTACATTAGTTGATTATATTATAATTATATTGGTAATATGTGCAGTCATATTTGCATTTATACATATAACAACTGATGACTCCTCAAATATCCAAAAAACTGCTTTTGATTCATCAACAATAAACAAATTACCTGAAACTTACCTAAATTATTACAAAGACGGACATATAGTTAAAGCTACAATCGAAGGTTTCAACTCAACAAACGGCAATAAGACAACATTAAACGGCACTGTAAAATGGGTAGATGAAGGAAGCACTGTTAGAGTTCTTATTGAATCAAATAACAACACATATCTTGCAGGATTATATAAAAATGTTCCTAATGCAGATATCTATATTGACAAGATATCCATAGAAACTGACGGCAGCGTTTACGACAATCTAACAGAATTCAGTGTTAATGCCAAAAATATTACCTCATTAAACGATTTAAGAAAGAACATAACCAATGCCAATTATGATATTTCAACAACAATTGCAACAAATCCTATTAACAACGGCAAAATGCAGGAACTTGAAAATGTAATCAGCATGCACAGTAAACGATTGGCCATTAAAACCACCAACACCGAATTTGAAAATCAGTTGATTATAACAAAAGCTGATAAGCAGACTTTGGATGATGGAAACAGTGTTTTAGGAAACGTGAGTGGCGTTACTGAAAAAATTACTATCAGAATCTATAATTGCAGCGACAGTGATATGCAAAATATTAAAAATAACTATGATGTTACAAATATTCGAAATTTTTAAGTTGTGTAAACCATGAGTGTGATTTATTCTACTTTAACTTCACTGATAAATAAAGTAAGTGATGAATTTCGCAAATCTTTTTTATTTACAATCATCTTTACCATTTTAGGATTTATTGAAGGCCAGTGGGTAAACAGCTTTTTTAAAAAATTATACCCTAGTGAAAACTTTTTAAATTTCTTAAATAAAAACAGAATACTTAAAAACCACATTTTCAATCCTTTAATAGTGCTTTTTATCTTTGCAATATTTCTATTGCTTGCTTTAAATTCCGTTTCGACCAGCCTGGCCATAACATTAATGTTGGCTTTCGCAGGATTTTTTATTGGATCTGCTGTAATTCCAAGATATTTTTTAAATGACACAAGAAATATTCTGGAATTTAAAAGAAGAGATATGTATTCTATCGGATTTTGTTTGATACTTATCAGCATAGTATTTTTCTTTGTAAGCATAGCTTCTGTAGGAGGAATACCACTTTTAAAGCCATCAATTAGATATCTCTTAAAGCCCATATTAACCATGCCAGTATTTTTAATCATTCCAGGAACCTGTCTTGTTGCAAGCTCATATCTGAAAGATTATCAGGATGAAAAAATCACCCGTTCACAGGCAAGATTCAGATTCATTTTTTTGCTCGCCATGGACTGTGCATTATTATTGCTTCTAGGTTATAGGACACCACTACTTGCAGCATTTCTTGTCATAATTATCATAGGTTTCTATGGAAATATTGTTTCTCTTTGGGAAGTTGTAATTGGAGCATTAGTTGGTGTAGGTGCAATAATAGGAATAGGTTATTTTCGTTCACTTGGAGAGTTGACAATAACCTCATCAACCAGCCCGATATATAGCCTGCAGACAAGGGCGGACTTTACACTTCACGTGTTGAATTTGCTTGACTTTATTGGCGGAAACTTCGGTCTGACCCACGGCCACATGCTTGCCAGTTCAATTCCTGGAAGTGATTTGGGGCCAAGGATGATGGTTGGAAAGCTTATTGCATGGAGAACCGAAGTGACAATCACACCAACATTAATCGGACAAATGGTGGTTGATTTTGGAAAGGTTGGAGTCTTTGTTGAGATGACAATCCTAGGTTTCATTTTAGGCATAGGATTTAAATTAATGCAGAAAACTAAAAATTACTTCTATATTGGAATTTACTCACTGATTTTAACATACACAATTTTAGGTGTAGAAACCGGACTTTTAGACATTCAAGTCCTTGTATACTTTGCAATTGCCATCTTCGTTTATTTAATCAACATCAAAAAAAGCCAAATCTAATGTTTTTTTATGTTTTTATTAATACTATTTTTAAAGAATAATACAAAAAAGTATTACTTTAATAACATTTATATATTAAAATCCCGTTTAAATATTTAATGTCAAGAGATGAACCGGATTTATTAACCATTAAACTTAATAAAAATCCCAATTAACTTGATATTACTAAAAAAAAGAATAAATAATACTTTTTAGTAATACTTGATTTATAAAGTGAATAAAAAAAAGTATTACTTTTAGAATAATGGAGGAATTTAATTGCATATACCAGACGGATTTATACCTATTTCACAATGTATAGTATACTATGTAATTTTAATAGTTGCTCTATACTTCTCCGTAAAATGGGCAAGATCCAATTTAGACGAAAAACGCATACCTCTTTTAGCAGTACTTGCAGCAGGTATTTTTGCAATCATGTCCATGAACATGCCAATTCCATTCGGTACAAGTGGTCACATGGTTGGTGGAGCATTAGTAGCAATAGTATTTTTAGCTCCGGAAGCTGCTGTATTAGTATTTACAGTGGTTTTACTCATCCAAGCATTAATATTTGGTGATGGAGGAATTACTGCTTTAGGAGCAAATGTATTGAACATGGCAATCATTGGAGGTTCTGTTGGATTATACACCTTCAAAGGATTAAACGGAACTATAGGAAAATACCCTGCAGCAGGTGTTGGAGCATGGCTTGCAACAGTAATTGCAGCTTTAGCATGTGCTATTGAAATGGGTATTGCAGGAACATTCCCAATGAATATCGGTATCCCCTCAATGGTATTATACCATGTATTTATTGGAATAATCGAAGCAGTATTAACAGTCATTGTTCTTGCTGCATTAGACAAATTCAGACCAGACCTACTTGCATGGAACCAAGGAGATGCATAAAATGGATAAAAAAGACAAAGCATTAATAGCAGCTGCAGTTGTAATTTGTGTTATAATCTGTGTCCTTTCACCATACATCGCATCCGGTGACCCTGACGGATTAGAAAAATCAGCTGAAGACTCAGGTCTTGATGAAGATTTCTCAGTTGAAGATATTAAAGGCATACCTGAAGCGGCAATGCCTGATTATGCATTTGCAAACGATCCGGATAACCAAGCACTGCAAATAGTAGCTCTGGTAATAGGTGTATTGATTACCTTAGGCGTAGGATATGGGGTTGCATACATCGTTAAAAAGAATAGAAGTTAAATTTTTTAATTTCTATAATTTTTTCTTTTTTTTAAAAGTAATTGAAAATTACTCAAAAAGACATAACACAATAATAATATAAGATGAATTTTTAATATTTAACTAGTGAATCCATATGGTTGATATAACGCAGATAATGAGGTTTGATGATTTAGCCTCAAAAAACAGTCCGATACATAATTTGGAAGGGCGCATAAAATTAATTTCCACTATTTTTATCATATTAGTCTGTGTTATCTCAAAAGAACTGTTTATTCCAATAATACTTGAAATATTCTTATTGGTTATACTCAAGCTTGCCAAACTGTCATATTGGGATTCGGCGAAGAGGCTGTTAATGCTACTTCCATTTGGTGGAGCAATCATAATTTTCCAACCATTCATCCAACCAGGAAATGTAATTTGGAGCTATTCATGGCTGACCGTTACAGATGTTGGTCTCAACTGGGCGATACTGCTTTTGGCACGTATGATTGTATCCCTAACAGCAATCATTATCTATTCATCAACTACACCACTTCAAGAGATGGCAAGTTCATTTAGAAAATTAAAAATGCCAAGAGATTTGGCGATGATACTTTCCATTATGGTGAGATTCCTCTTTTTATTTGTTGATGAACTCGCAGCAATCAGAAAAAGCCAAAAATCAAGAAATTTCAATATCCATTCCAACAACACCCCCTACAAATGGAGAGTCAAACAGGTAGGATATACCATTGGAATGATGTTTTTAAAATCATATGAACAGGGAGAACGTGTTCACAAAAGTATGGTGAGTCGTGGCTTTTCAGATGCGTCTGAAATGTTCGATGAAAAAAAATCTCCCGAAAAAAGCGATTATTTATACTTGCTTTCAATAATCATTATAGTCATAATACTTGAAATCATCATAATTAAATATTCAGGACAACTAGGTTACATTGGACAAAATTTAGCAATTAATTAGGTGTTTACATGGAACAAATTCATTTAGAGACAAAAAATTTATCATTTACATATCCGGATGGAACTGAAGCTTTAAAAAATGTCAATATCCAAATAAAAAAAGGTGAAAAGATAGCCATTATGGGGCCTAACGGTGCTGGAAAATCAACACTATTCTCTCACTTTAACGGTTTGACAGAACCTACATCAGGACATATTGAAGTAGATGGTGAAAAAATTGTTTATGAAAGGGAAGAGCTACTTAAAGTAAGGCAAAAAGTAGGAATAGTATTCCAGGATCCTAATGACCAATTATTTGCACCGACCGTAAAGGAGGATGTTGCATTCGGACCTATGAATTTAGGTCTTGAATATGATGAAGTGAAACGAAGAATCGAAGAATCTCTAGAAATGGTCGGAATGACTGGATTTGAAGATAAAACTCCCCATCATTTAAGTGGTGGGCAACAGAAAAGAGTTGCAATTGCTGGAATCATTGCCATGAGACCTGAAATAATGATACTTGATGAACCAACTGCAGGACTTGATCCGGAAGGTGTTGACAAGGTATTGGACATTTTAAATAATCTAAACAATGAAGGAATAAGCATAGTAATTTCATCCCACGACATAGAAATGGTAAATCACTTTGCCGATAAGATATTTGTCCTGTATTCAGGTGAAATAATTGCCGAAGGAGATAAACACCAGATATTTTCCGATAAGGAACTGTTAAAAAAAGCTCATTTAAAAGCACCGATAACAACTGAAATATTATATAAACTGAAAGAAAAAGGACTGGATGTTGATACTGAAAAAATAAGTGTTGATGAGACAGTCGAAGAAATTTTAAAAATAAAAAAAGGTTAATTTGTTGATTTTCTTCTTTTAAACCTTTCTTTTAATTTTACTATAAACTCAAATTCTTCTTCAAGTTCGGGGTGATTGCCAAATCCACAGTTCGGACAATGAACCTGATTGCAACCACTATGTTTACCACAATTAAAACATCCACGGTTTTCCACTGCTTTTTCATCAAATTCAAAACCGCACATACGACATTTCATAATAAACACCGCCAAAAAAAATAATTAAAAAAAATAATGAAAAGATTGAAGTTATTCCACTTCAATATTTCCAGCTTCTTCTTTACGAAGACAAATGTCATATCCTTTTACACTCATTTCGATTGGATCACCTAAGGTAGCTACTTTTTTAACAGTGATTTTTGCACCTTTAATGAAACCCATACCTAACAAGTGTCTTCTTAAACCTACATCACCAGTTTCGTGGTATTTTACCAAAGTAACTGTTTCGCCAGGTTTTACATCTTTTAATGTTTTCATCATATCACCAATGTAAACTTAAAACAAAATATTTAGGTACACTTAATTTTGTAAAAACTAATATATAAATATTTAGTTATGACTAAAAAATTAAAGATAAGGATAATAAAATTATCCCATCTAAACAATTTTTCAGTTCAGAATATTCTTGAATCTATCCAAATCCTGCCAATAGACCTACATTGTAGATTAAGAAAGCTACAATATATGCTGTTACCAATGTAATAGCACACATAATTAACGGCCATCTCCAACTGTTGGTCTCCTGTTTGATTGCACCAATAGCAGCGAAACAAGGTACATACAATAGACAAAATGCCATGAATGAGTATGCAGATAATGGAGTGAATAAATCATGTACCAAAGCTATTGTTCCTTCTTCGTCATCTTCTTCAAGTCCACCTAATGTGGTGAAAGTGGATACTACAACTTCTTTAGCAACCAAACCAGTTAAAATAGCAATACCTGCTTGCCATGTGGAAAACCCTAGTGGGGCGAATACAGGTGCAATTGCAGAACCTATCATACCAAGAACACTTTCTTGTGATCCATATTCGACACCGAATGGAACTGAACTTAAAATCCAGATTATAATAGCTGAACCGAGAATAATAGTACCAGCTTTTCTTAAAAATCCTTTGGTTTTCTCCCAGGTGTGCAACAATACTCCTTTCAGAGATGGAACCTTATATGTTGGAAGTTCCATAACAAACGGAGCAGACATTCCTTTAAACATAGTCCTTTTAAGTATTCCCGCAACAATAAGTGCTACAACAATACCTAATAAATAGATGGATAATAAGATTATACTTTTATTTGCAACAAAGAATGCACCAATAAATATTGAATAAATAGGCAATCTTGCAGTACATGACATGAATGGAATAAGCATCATTGAAAGCAAACGGTCAGATTCATTTTCCATAGTCCTGGTTGCCATAACTGCAGGCACTCCACAACCAAATCCTAAAATCATAGGAATGAAAGCTTTTCCATGAAGACCCACAATTGAGTGCATAACTTTATCTAAAGTGAAAGCAGCTCTTGCCAAGTAACCGCTGTCTTCCAATATGCTCAAGAACAAGAACATAAGAATAATTTGCGGCAAGAACACAATTACTCCACCTACACCACCAATAATTCCATCTTGGAGAAATGAACCTAATATTTCATTTCCGAGAGCACCAGCCAAATATTCACCAAACCATGCAAACCATTCATCAATAAAATCACAAAACGGAGTTGCAATTGTAAATGTCAAATGGAATAATAAAAACATTACGAAGATAAATATGAATGGGGCTAAAAACCTATTAGTTACAATCCTATCTATCTTATCAGTAGTAGTCTCTTTTTCAACATCGGGTCTTTTAACAGCTTCCGCCATTAATCCATTAATATATGCATACCTTGCATTTGCTACAACTTCTTCTGCACCCGCATCATACAAATCATGAAGGTGTCCTGCAACTTTATCAGCTTCACTCATGATAGCAGAACTTTGAGAAGATTTCTGAACTTTTTCAATTACAATAGAGTCTCTTTCCAATAACTTTATAGCAGTCCAAACAGAAGGAACATCCAATAAATTGCTATCCTTTTCAATTAATGATTGTAAATCGCCTAAATGTTCTTTTAATTCATCACCATAAGATAATTTTGCACTGGTATCAATTGGTTTTGATGCTTGTTTTTCAACAGTTGTTAATAACTCTTCAAACCCATCCCCATCTTTTGCACTAATTTCGATGACGGGAAATCCTAAAAGTTCACTCATCAACGGTATATCAATGATATGATCTTTTTTCTTTGCAAAATCATTCATGTTAAGCGCCATTACCATATTTGCGCCCAGTTCCATCATTTGAACTGTTAAATATAAATTACGTTCCAAATTGGCAGCGTCAACTACATTAATAATCACATCAGAGTCATCATCTACAATGAAATCCCTTGAAACGATTTCTTCCATAGAATGAGCACTTAATGCATAATTACCAGGCAAATCGATAACATCATATTCGTAGCTGCCATGTTTGAAGTGACCCTCTGCCCTTTCAACAGTTTTTCCAGGCCAGTTTCCTACATGTTGACGCATACCAGTTAATCGATTGAAGACAGTAGTTTTACCCACATTCGGGTTTCCTGCCAATCCTACAATTAATTCTGTCATTAACCATTCTCCCGTTTAATTAACTTCTATAAATAATATTCTATCTTTCAAATATTATTTCATACTAAAAAAATTTTTTTAGTTTAAGTCTTCTAATCCATAAAAAAAAAATTAGGTTAACCTAAACATATATTTCTATGAATGTTATGCTATTTAAATATTTAGGCATGCCAAAGAAAAAACCAAACTATTTATATTAAAAAGAATTATAAGAATATTAAAAAAGCATTTACTGATATAGTTTACTAGGTTGATATGATGAGTGATGCCGTTGAACAAGCACAGATATATATAGAAAAAGAAGATTATAAACAAGCCCTAAAATTAGCCAGAAAAAGACATGGAAAAGATGATATTGAAGAATATATTGCAATTTTAGACTTATTAATCGATGAGGAATACCTTCCTGCACTTGAAGAAAAGGGAATGTACTACCAATACTATGATGAAAATCATGACAATGGAGACTACGGCGAGAAATATTTTGATGAATATTTAGAAAAGCAACCTAGATCAATTAATGCAATATGTGACAAGGCATTGTCCAGATTCAACAAGGGTAAAGTCGATGAGGCGATTGAATACATGGATAAAGCTTATGACAAATACAAATCCTATGCCAAAATTGAAAAGCCTAGAATCAGCAAAAACGAAGTTTTGATGGGGAAAATAGAGCTTTTAATGCAAGCGAAAAGGTATGATGATGCATTAGCCTACTTGAACAAATATGAAACATTGACAAACGGCAATGAAAAGTCCGATTTGTACAAAGGGGTTGCGCTTCAAAAAAATGGAAATAATGAAGAGGCAATCAAATATCTGGACAGGTCACTGGGAAGTGAAGACACAATTATGGCACTCAATGCAAAAGGCGATGCTCTTTACGAACTTAAAAGATATGATGATGCTCTGAAAGCATATAATGCATGCATACAAAAAGAAAGCAGCATCAAAGATGAAGATTTGGATTTGATTACAAATTTCAATTATAAAGCAGCATTCTGCTGTGTTAAACTTGGAAAGGATGATGATGCCGTCAAATATCTGAATAAGACCATCAACTTCTTAAATGAAAAGGGCAGACTTCCAAATGATATCGAAAAGATCTACCGAAAATGTTCTTTTGAAAAAGAAAGAATTATGAAAACCGGAAATGTAAAAGATAAGGAGTTTGGACA
>NZ_CAJOJM010000035.1:0-17638 GCF_905234905.1 Methanobrevibacter sp. UBA188
ACATTTAGTAAAACACTACCTGTCGCATCAGGTTTCAATTCTATATAAAATATTACAATATCCCCTGCATTAAATTCACTGCATTCAGTACCGTTAATGTTTTTAACAGTTACTTTCATATATGAGTCATATTTTAAGACAGTGAAATGAGCGGATTTTGTTGATGATTCAAACCTTAAATCACCTAAATATTTTACATCAACATAATAATCCCCAGAAGTTAAATTATCCAAAGTTTTTATAATCTTTCCATTAATTACCCTTTCCTGAGATTTATTGCCATTAATTGTAATTTCAACCAATCCAGTTGCATCTTCATTTAGAGTAATGGCAATTGTTTCTCTTTGATTTACATAAATATTTTCGGTGCCGATTGCTAAATCAGGATTTTTTAAACTTGATTGTCCTAATGCATAAACATTATTTGCACTGTTTATGTAAATTATTCCATTTTTATCCATTATAGGTTTTCCAACAATATTTGAATCAAGTTTAGATTGCCACAATATATTTCCATCACAATCCAATGCATAAAATATATTATTTGATGCAAAGTAAACATTATTTTCATTATCAATTAAAATACCTGAAGTTACGGTTAAATTTGTAAATTTTAATTCACTACCATCAATGAAATCATATCTGTACAATGTTCCGTCAGCATTTACTGCGTAAATTCCATATTCATTATCGATAGCCAACTGATTTCCAGCACCACCAGTTATCTTAGTAGTCCATGAATTTCCATTGAATAAATTAAATGCATATATAGAATCATCTAAAATAGAGTATATCATATTTCCGTCGCCAATTACACTAGATATATTGATTTTACCAGATTTTGAATATACTACTGCTTTAGAAGAAATATCAACAACCTTAATAGCATCCCTACATGGAACAACAACAAAAGTATCATCTATTATTGTTGGAGATGCACTAGGGAATGCATCACCTAAAGAAATAACAATTGGATTTCCACCATTTTCCCATAGTTTATATGGAATAATGATTAAATTAGGATTATTTGCATCACCTTGGCCTGAAATATAAATATTGGCATTTGAATCAACTACCGGAGCAAAATAACTTGATCCTAGATAAATATTAGCATGACCATAGCGTTCCCCAGTAGTTTGATTAATAAAGTATAATGTATCATCAGCTTTTGGTGAAATGATTACATCACGACCAATAGATATTCCTGAAAAATAAAGACCTGCAGCATCATTTAGGTAAGTCCATCTTAGAGCACCTTTGTTGTCAAAAGAGTAAATGCCTTCTTTGGTTGTTACATATATATTGCCTTCACTATCAATAGCCATGTTTCCAGTAATGTTGGCCGCATCAACAGACCATTTTAAATCACCATTTACTGTGCTATCATATTGAGATTTTCCGGTGTGTCTTACATCACCATCATCGTTTGCCCATTGAGGTTCATCCCATAAAGACACTGTAAATGATGTGGATTTTGAAATTGTTTGATAATTATCACCATTATACTCTGCAAATACAGTATATGTTCCACTTTCCAAATCATCATAAATAACTTTAACAATACCTGATAAAGGAACATTTTTAACTTCACTTTTAATACCGGACAATGTTATTGTTCCACCACTATAAGCCGGAAGAGCTATTTCAACAGTAACCTCTTTTCCAATTTTAGCATCATTTGAATTAATTGTAAAATCAAGAATCAGATTTTGTGGCATTTTTATAATTATCATCACCAGCATATGACACATTCACTATTTTATTTTGTCCAGCATTAAGATTTGAAATAGTTAATATTGCCTGACCGTTATTTAGTTTAGCAGTGCTTGATTTGCCATCTATTAAAACACTAACATCGCCTGTTGCATTGTTATTAAGAGTTACAGTAATAACAGCATCATTTCCATAAGTAATATTCGGAACATCAACATTTATTGATGGGAAATATTTACCTACTTCAAATGTAAACTCGTTACTGCTTTCAAGATAGTTATTATCCCCCTTATAAATTGCTTTTATACGATAATTTCCACGGCCAATGTTTTTAATTGTGTAAGATTCACCGACATTGATTGTTTCTGTTTGATTGTTAACATTTACTTCCACAATTCCAGTTGCACCATCACTTACACTAAAAGTAAAAACAACATCCTTGTATAATTCAATTTCTCCACAGGATATGTTAATGTCTGATGGAAGCTTATTTACAGAAAATTGGGCTGTTTTTACAACTGGATTATATATTTCATTTCCAGTATAGTTAACTTCAACAGTGTAATTTCCAACTGGCAGATCAGAAATCATGAATGTTGTTGAATCAGATATATGTTTTGTTTGAGTAATATTTCCAACTTTAACTATTAACTCTCCAGTTGCACCGGAATCAAGAATTATTTCAATCTCTGCAGGGCTTTTAAAAGCAGTATCATTTACATTGATTGTCATGTCAGGAGTTGATTTTATAAACTTGAAGTTAACACCTGCACTGCGTCCGATAAATGAACCGAATAGTGAACCTCCATTAATGCCGGTTAATGTGAAATAAGTAGTGGCCACTCCGTTTTCCACTTTTAATTTATTATCATCACACTATCAATTTTAAATCAAAACTTGGCAAATAATATGAATCATAAGCTGTTACATTTCCATAATTATCTATTTGGGTGAATGCAAACTGAACAGGAGCATTATCATTTATCCTAAGTTCATCATTTAAAGAAGTGGCATTTAATACTAGCCAATAGGATACAGGATCCCATCCATTCGGCAATAGATTTGATGAAGGATAGACTTTTAAAGCAGGTTTGCTTAAGTTATCCGGAGTGTTACCCCACCAATTATTATTTGCAATTAACTTTTTAAGTGAGGTTTCAGCACCATTTATAATTAGATTATTTGTATTTTCATAAGCATTGTTAATTAAAATTGAATCCTTGATTAATAAATCGCCTGATGTTAGATAAATTACAGAGGAATATCTTCCAGTATCTGTATTATTAATGAATTCAGAGGATTGGACAACAAGAGAACCATCATCAAGCACGATTGCAGAACCTCTACCACTTGAGATCATCATCTTATTTCCAATAAATGCACAGTCTGTTACTGTTCCGCTTCCTTTAACATAAATACAGCCAGAGTGAACATTATTTCCAATGAATGTCACGTTTTCAATTTCAAATTTAACTGTTTTTGTAGTATATAAGATAGATTTATATAATGTATAAGTTGCAATGTTATTGGTAAATACTGATGATTTAAGTTTAATGGAATCACATTTAATAAAAGAACCGTCCTTATTGTCAGAAACTATTAAATTTTCACCTTCAATACTGCCACTAGCTTCAATCAGCGCCTTATAATCATTTGATTGGAAAATACATCCTTCCAAGAATAAAAATCCAGTACCGGTTTGTGATATAATTCTATTTTTTGTGCTTGATCCGTATTTCGAATTTTTAAAACTAACATTAACAAATCTTACGTCCCCATCAGTAATGGTGAATGCATTGCCTACAACAGTAATGGTTGCACTGTTTTCGGCAGCTATTGTTAAATTGTAATCAATAGTCAAATCTGTTTCATCAAATGTTCCGTCGATTATCACTATATTTTCATAACTTCTTGCAAGTTCAATTGATTTGCTTAATGTTTTTACAGGTTGACTTCTAGATAGACCATCATTACTATCATTACCCCGACTTTGTGATACATAAATAAATGTTTTTGGAATACCTGCAAAAACTTCATTACTTTTACTACTTGATATAGATGGAACTACATAAACATAAGCAGTTTTGCCTTTTTCTAAATTAAGTGTGAAATCTTTACTTGAAACAGTTGAATGATATACACCATCAACATAAACATAATAGCTGGATTTCTCCAAAATATCATTATCATAATATTTTGGATTTTTTAAAGACACATCCAAATGGAAATTTACTATACCATCAATTGGATCTTCAGCAGATAATTTGAGCTTTTCAAATACGATAGAATTGTTTAAGAAATAATTATCTCTAATTTCGGATGTTGAAACTGAAGACAATCTTATATCCAGTACATCTCCCATACGAGTATGATTAATAAATTTATTTCCTACAATTTTAACATCAGGAGAACCATAACTAAGACCACCAGAAATAGCACAAACAGCACTACCTATAGAAGCACTATTTTTAATAAATATATTATTATATAATTCAAGAGCACCATCATCCATTATGGATATTGCTCCTCCACGACCAGTACCAGTAGTTGACAATTCATCTAAACCCCAACATAGATTTTCATTGTTTTGGAATAGACTACCCTCAATATGTATATATGGTGAATGCAGATATTTACAAGCACCTATAGCTCCACCACCATTATTAGTAGTACAATTATTACCTATAAACCTTGAGTTGTAAATCTGTAAATAACTATAAGTATATAGTGCACCACCATTCCAACCAGCAAGATTATCTATAAAGTCAGAATCATATATTGTAGTATTAGCACCACCATGAGTATGTATTGCACCAGCCCACCAAAAAGCACTATTCTTATAAAAAGTAGTATTATTCACAACAAGCATACCACAGTTATTAATACAGCCAGGTTCAGTTCTAGCATAGTTGCCTTCAAAGTAACAGTCATTGACTTCCATAGAAGCCTTAGTACATAGGTTAGTAGGGTCATCATCAGGGTTATAAATACTAACACAACCAAAATCAGTAGTACAATTAATAAAAGTACAGTTTGTCAATATTGCTTTACCTTTTTTAATATGAAGAATACTGGAATGACCCATATTAGTAGAAATGTTGGTGAAGTAACAGTTTCTAATATAATTATTTGCATTGCCACCCATAACTAAAAATACACCATCGGATTGATATGAAGAACCAATCCATTTAAATGTAATGTTTTCCAAGGTAATACCAATTCCTGAATCATCAGCCACTTTAATTGCAGCATATTCAATGTTTCCCGCTTGAGGAGATATATCTCCAATATATGCCCCTTCACTTCCAATAATTTTAACATTATTCTTAATAAGAATCTGGCCATTTGAATCTGATACATCAGATGGATAATAATTAGTATTCTCTTTAAGTTTTAATGTATAATTTTTATCATCCAAAGAACAATAATATTGTAACTCTTCCCAATCATTAACAATAACCTGATCAGAACTTTCTTCTACAATATTATCTTCAAAATTAGTTTCTAATGAACTTTGATTTAAATCAAAGGACAAAGTATCTGCTGTTTGATTAAGACCAATGTCCTCACTAGCATTTACACTACCCATAAAAAATAATAAAATTAATAGAGCTAATATTATTATCTTATACCTTTTCAATTTAATGACCTCAACAATTGTTATTAACTAACTATATATCATTGAATACATATAAACTTTTCAAATTGAATTGATGAAGTATCATTTTGTTATTACTTTTAGTTTTCAACATCAGCATAATAAGACCATAACTAACTTGATAATTCCAAAGAACTGTTGATATAATTGAAGTAATGACCTCCCAAAATTATAGAAATCAACCAATAACACCACAAAAGCGAAAAAAATACCATTTGTCCAAAATACTTCCCCAAAACATATAACATATAATATTTGTAATATATTAATATCAAATACGGCATTAAAATGATTAAAATGAAAGGATGTTACTGTCTAATTATCAATTTAAGCAATAGTTCAAAAATCAAAATAGGAAAAAAATTAGGTAAAATAGATTTCACTAAAGGACACTATGTTTATGTAGGTTCTGCGATGAATTCACTTGAATCACGAATAAACAGACATTTAAGAGATGAAAAAAAGCTCCATTGGCACATTGATTATTTGTTAAAAGAATCAGAAATTGAAGAAATAATATTCAATGAATCAACTGAAAAGATAGAATGTGAATTATCACAATACATTTCAAACAATGCAAAAGGGATAAAAAATTTCGGATGTTCTGATTGTGACTGTGAAAGCCACCTATATTATTTTAAAAATAGAAATGAAGCTATTGAATCTGTCCAAAATGCATACAAATCAATAGCCATGGATTTTGAATACTTTAAAATATGAAACCTTTCTTTTTCTTATGTTTATATGAAATTTCAAATGAATCTAGAGCCAATTTCCTTAAGACTTCCAAATCATCATCGTTAATGTTTACAACAATTTCCCATTCCTTTTCCAAAGTAGAAATTTCATCCAAAACATCTTTACCTTTAGAAGTTAAAGTGCAGTCATATTCAAGCCCGTTATCAGGATTCAAATCTATTTCAATCAGACCAATTTTTTCCAATTTCTGATATTTCTTAAGATACAAACCCAAATGCATATTAAACAGATCATCTTTTTTAGCTTTTTCAAATTGCTTAACCCTAATGCGTTTGTGATGAGGTTTTTCATGCTTTTTAACTTGTTTTAAGAGTTTTATCTGATTTTCATGTAAGAAAATGCTTAAGTTTTCACGAACATAAGTCATTTTAGACTCTTCAATAATTCCGATTAAAGATGAAGCAGGCATATTAGCCACTGCTTTTTTGTGAGGATGTGCCATATAACCACCTATTTCATTTGTCCAAAGATTCCCCTCATTATTCCTTTTGTAACTTCACGTGCAACAGTATTTGCTGCCTGTGATGCTGCCCTTTCAGCCATTTTTTGAGTTTCAGATTTTTTAGCTCTTTTGCCTTTTGCAGGCTGGCTTCCTCCCATAACGGTTCCGATGATATCTCCCAAACCGAATGCAGGTTTTTCCTGTGGAGTTTCTTGGGCAGGAGCTTCCTCAACTGGAGCTTCATGATTTTGTTCAATGGCTTCTTCAACGGCTTCTTTGGTTTCAGGTGCTACTTCGCTTTCAAGATTTGAATCAGAATCAATTTTGTTTAATAATAATTCGTAAGCAGATTCAGGATCAACCGGTTCGAAGTATTTGCCTTTGAGTTCGGATAAGTTGATTAATTCTTCCCTCATTGCATCATCGATAGCTCCAATATAACTTTGCGGAGGCACAATATCCACCTTTTCAACTATTCCCGGAACACCATTTTCATCCAAAACAGACACCAATGCCTGTCCGATTCCAAGTTCTGAAATGACATCTTCAGTGTTGAACTCTGGGTTTGGTCTGAATGTTTCAGCAGCCACCTTAACCGCCTTTTGGTCTTTTGGAGTGTATGCATGAAGTGCATGCTGAACACGATTTCCAAGTTGTGCCAATATATCATCAGGAATATCTGCAGGAGATTGTGAAATGAAATATAAACCTACACCTTTTGACCGGATTAGCCTTACGATTTGTTCGATTTTTTTGCCGAATTCGGCAGACATGTCATCAAACAAAAGATGTGCCTCATCAAAGAAGAATACAAATTTAGGTTTGTCCATATCTCCTACTTCAGGTAAATTTTCAAATAATTCTGATAACATCCAAAGGAGGAATGTTGAATATAATTCCGGTGAAAGTGACAACTTTTGAGCATCCAAAATGTTAATGATACCTTTTCCATTGTCATCGACTCTAATGAAGTCATTCAAATCAAGTGCCGGTTCAAAGAAAAAGTCGTTACCGCCCTGATCTTCGAGAGTTATCAAGCTTCTTAAAATTGTATTTGCTGACTTTTCAGCTATAGCACCATATTCGCTTTCATATTGGGCCTTGTTTTCAACGACATGATTAATCATGGCCTTCAGGTCTTTTAAATCAATTATTGGTAGAGAATTATTGTCTGCAACCCTAAATACAATGTTTAAAACACCTGTCTGTGCTTCAGATAAATTCAATATCTTAGCCAAAAGAGTCGGACCCATTTCAGACAATGTAACTCTTACAGGAAGTCCTTTTTGACCAAATAAATCCCAAAATTCAACAGGATATGCCTGATATTTGAATCCCTTTTCTGCAAGACCATATTTATCAACATTGGCTTTGATTTTTTCTGTTTCAGAGCCTATTTTTGCAAGTCCTGAAATATCCCCTTTCATATCAGCCAAAAAGACTGGAACTCCCAAATCCGAAAAGGATTCTGCTAAAGTTTTTAAAGTAATTGTCTTACCTGTTCCAGTTGCACCTGCTATTAAACCATGCCTATTAGCTAGTTTTGGTAATAAACTCACACATGTGTTTTCATTACAACCTATCAATATTTTTTCATCTGCATACATGCATTTCACCCATTTTCTATTTTCTTAATTAACCAATTAGTTTTTTTGACAAAATTCTGCCTATTATACGCCTTGGCAATCCTTTTTATGGCGTCTAAATTTTTAACGAAATTATCCAACCACGAGAATATATCTCCAGGATAGACTTGAATTTGATATTTTCTGAATAACTTATTTGATATATCTTGAGGGTCCTTGCCTTTAAGTCTTTCGTGAACAATAACCTCTGAGATTCCCCTTTGCATACAGCTGCAAAACGGCCTGTCCTGACATTTGCATTGCATAAAATCACTTTGAAGAGCTATTAATGCATCCTGGAATTTCTTATCGACCTATTCCATTGCTTCACCTGAAGATATGATATCTAAAGTTGATTCGGCAAATAATCTGGTGGAAAATTTAATCTTTAATGCATTGGAAATTTGATTGTGAATGACATTTGAAAGATATGCATTTTCAAACATTTCCAAATCCAGTGCCATCGCCAAAATCAGCACCTTAAGCTTATCATACTTATCCTTTTTCTTATACATTGGAGAATGCCCAACATATCTTTTCAAATAATTATAATCATTCAGAGTATTTTTGATGAATTCCGCATCTTCAATTGATAAAAATGATACTGATGTTGCCCTTCCATATTTTGTTACTGCCAGTTTATTATTTGGGCTTCTCTCAATCAATCCCAAGTCATCCATTTCATCCACAGCTATCTTGATGCTTATCGGAACGTCAATATTCTTATAAAATTTATTTAACTCTTCAAATGATTTGATTGAAGTTGAAGAGATATCCGCAAGAATCTGTTCATAAGATGATTCCTCATCATATTCAATATATACATCCTCACTATTGCTTTCTAAAAGGTCCAATGCCATTGCCTCTTCTGATTCTCCAGCAAAATCATTGCCAATCTCAGGAATCAGATAAACAATACCTCTATCATGATAGGACGGCCTTCCTGCACGACCAAGCATTTGTGCAAATTCATTCGGATTGATCCACTTGTTTCCCATTACCAATGAATCAAATATTACCTGTGAAGCCGGAAAATCCACACCAGCTGCAAGGGCTGCAGTCGTTACAACACATGAAATCTTACCCTTATCAAAGTCCTTTTCAATCTTTTCCTTTTTATAATAGGACAATCCTGCATGATACGCCCTTGCGTTTATATGCTTATTTGTCAGGAAGTTTGTAATCTGATGAGTTTTGCGTCTTGAATTTGTAAATATTATAGTTTGACCCCTAAATCCTTTTTTGGATTTGGTATTGTACTCCCTTTTAACCAATCTCTGCATCAGATGACGTTTTTGAGACTCGTTTCTAACATAAACCAGGTGCCTTTCCAAAGGAACCGGCCGCTCATCATACTTAACAAGCTTCATATTAAATTCATCCGCTAAAAATTCAGGATTTTTAACAGTTGCAGACAATCCAATAATTTGAGTTTTAGGATACAAATGCTTTAATCGCTTAATCAAACCGTTTAGACGTGTTCCACGGTCTTCATCATCAATCATATGAATTTCGTCTATCAAAACAACGCCAAGATTAGATAAACTGTTGGAATTTCCGTTTCTTAAAAGATAATCTATTCCCTCATAGGTTGCAACAACAATATCTGAGTTGGAAACATCAGAATCCGGAAGATTTAACTCCCCTTTTGCTTTTACACGATTTCTTCCAACCTTAATGGATACTTTCAAACCCAATTTTGAGTATTTCTTTTTAAAATCCCTGTATTTTTGGTTTGCAAGGGCAACCAACGGAGTTAAAAATACGAATTTTTTACCTTTCAAAGCCTCCGTAATACCTGCAAGCTCCCCAACCAGTGTTTTACCGGAACCTGTTGCACTTACAACAAGCAAATCATCACCCCTCAGAAGTCCTTCCTTAATGGCCAGATACTGAACAGGCAACAGTTTTGTGTTTCCAGAATCCAAAAGAACCTGCTTAAACTTTTTTGGAATCTTCAATCTTTTCATATCCACAGGAGGAATGATATGCTTGGATTTTCCGGTCTTGTCAAACAATGTCAGATTTCTATTCTTTATTGCATCAAAGTGAGGAGATAAAACCGATAAGGTTTTTTCCAGACTTCCTGTTTTTTCCAATGTTTTTTTAAGATTTCTAAAAATAGCCCTGTCAAATCCCTGAAGCTTCAATTCTTCCTTTATCGTATCATGAGCACATTCTTTACAGATTAGCTGATTATTATATTTATAAGAGTAGGATGAATTGACAATTGTAATATTTCCTTCAAATGCGCAGAAATCACAAACCTGTGTTTTTCTGACTTTAATGTTATATGATTTTAGGAATTTTTCAACCTTTTCATCAGGTGTTGCAAGAAAAACAGCCTGAGAGCGAAGTAACTTAATGACTTCACCAGGAGGCAGCAATTTTTCATTTAATGTGGAGTTATCCTTAAAGTTATAATCGGCTACAAACCTTGAAATATCAAGAGAATCTCCTTCATGCTTGAACTTGATATTTCCAACAAATTCCGGTTCTCTTTTATGGTTCAGTGCCCCTTTTGGAGAACCGATTGGATATAACTTCCACTGTTTTTTGACTTTCTTTAAAACTAGCATTAATAATATTATATTGTTAATTGTTAATTAAGTTAATCCAGATTTGAATTGAATATCTAAAGATATTCACCATAAGGCCTTGAAACTTTCAATGACAAGTCATCAGACTTCCAACTGCCCCCATCAAAAGCTGGGTCATAACCGCAATTTTCGCAGTAAGGCTCATTATCTGCCAGTATTGAACTGCATTTTGGACAAATTTTCATATTATTCCCTCAAACTAATTATCTTTTTCGTTTATCTATAAGCTCTGGTTTTTCGCCGGATTTATCCCAATATTTATTCAATTCCATTCCACAATTTATGCAACGTGTTGCACTGTCACTGTTCGGATAGCTGCAGTAAAAACATTGCTTTGTCATAATAAACACTCCCACATATTTTTCAGGATTTCTTCCAGTTCATCCTCATCAACAAATCCTGATTTTAAATCATCAAAATCATACCTCAATTCATCCAATGCATATTCCACATCCCTTTTTTTATAATCATAACCGTTAACTGTGATCATATCAGAATCGGAATTAACATCATCTGTTTCACCACTTCCATCGTAACAGCATTCAGGACAGTAAGGTTCGCCTTCATCAACCCAAGAACCGCATCTAGGACAAATCCCCATAACGACCACCATGTAGTAATCTTGTTATTATCTTTGTTGCAACAATATATAATTATTATGGCAACAAAAACAAATTTGTAAAAATAAACCATTTTTACAAGAAATAATCGATGAAATTTCATGAAGAATAAAAATAATAAGTAAATACTTTGAAATATTCTTTGAAATCCAAATATCTCATCAAAAAATCAATAATTGGTCCGAATTCATGACACAACAATAATTAAAAAAAAAAAATAGGTTTTGAGTTAAAAACTCAAAACATTACAGAAAAATTATTTTTTAACTGTAATAGTTACACTTTTACTTACTGATTTGTAGCAAGCAGTTGCTGCGGATTTAACAGTAGCGCTAAATTTACCAACTTTAGTTAATTTGGTTATTTTAAAGGTTGCTTTTCCTTTACTGTTGGTTTTTGCAGAATAGGTTTTACCTTTAACTTTAATGGTAACTTTAGTGTTTTTAAGAACTTTGTTCTCATTGGTTTTTAAAGTTACAGTGTATTTTTTAGTTTTTGTTTTAACTTTAAAAGCTTTGTTTTTTGCAGCTAATTTAGGAGTTGCTTTTTTAACTGTGATTTTATTTTTAGCTAAAGTTTGACCATATTCTGTAATGATGAAATGATCTCCAGGTTTTAAATTTTTTAAATTCACATAAACAGAACCATCTTTCCAACTGCCCACATATTCCTTATTGTCAACAGTGAATGTAACAGCTCCTGAAGTTAAAGTTTCATTTCCATGTAATATATTGACACTATATTTAGTATTTACAGTGTAAACTTTGCTTACATCAGTGGCATTAATAGAATCCTCTACAGTTTTACCGCCGAAAATATCCATTATGCTTCCTATATCAAAGCTTGTTCCATTACCTCCTATTAAACTTGAGATATTAAAGCTTGTTCCATTACCAAAAGTGAAATTAGCATTTAATAGGCTTGATGTATTGAAGCTTGTTCCATTACCGAAACTTATGGTAGTTCCATTTAATAAACTTGAGAAATCAAAGCTTGTTCCATTACCAAAGCTTATACTAGTTCCATTAAATAAACTTGAGAAATCAAAGCTTGAACCGTTTCCTGATTTAGAACCGATTGATACAACATCATCTTTTTCAACAACATTAGTGCTTACTATTTCGTCTTCACTATCTGCAGAAACTACATCTGAATCATCAGTTCCTACACTTACGATTTTATCTTCATTATTAACTGCAATAACATCTGAATCATCACTAGAAACTGCAACAGTGTCATTTATATTGTCTGCAGCGCTTACTGCACTTATGGCAATTAATGAAACAAAAATTATTGAAATAAATAATAATACTTTATTATTCTTAAAAATAATATTACCTCCATTCTTTAATTATATATTAGTATAAAAATTAACTAGGACATTTATGAATAAATCATTATTATCCATCTACAGATTTTACAATACTAATTAATTCACTTCTTCTTGACATCAAATGCAATTATTTTCTGTCAATTTCTTGAATTTTTCATATAAATTAATTTATACACTAAATTGATGTAAAAAAATCAATACAATAATATATATGCGACTTTATTAATAATCTTTTGCAAGAATATTTTTTTAGTTTTTTGCATTGATTAAGAAAGAATGAGTTTAATTGTTTAGTTTTTACCATTAATACAGCTTTATTGTAGCTCTACAGATTAAAACTGTTGAAAAAAAGGATATTATTATTATACTATTTTAAATTCACAATATAATAATTCTAGAATGAAAGAATCATCCATTAGCGAAGTCATGTTGTTATTCCAACTTAAATTTAATTTCAATGAGAAAAATACAAAAAAGTTTGGTGAAAAAATGAGATATGGTAAATTACCATACCTCAATATACTAATAATATGCCACGCTTTGAACTATTCAATATAGTCAAATTTTGTTTCTAAAATAATGATTAACGCAAATCCAATTACTGCAACTATTAAACATGGGAAAAGACCTGCAAAATTTAAACCTGTAGATTCCATGATTTCCACTGCAGGAACCTTTAAAGACCCAAGCATTACCCCAATAAGAAATGCCATTGTGACGTGTTCATGGTTTTTAAGCAGATAATTTAATATTTTTGAAAATCCAAGAATACCTATCAAAGCACCTACAACAAAGGTTATGATTTCTGCGAAATGAAGCTCATGAAGTGCTGTCAACATGTATTCATATTGCCCTAAAAGCAATAATAAAAATGAACCTGAAACACCAGGTAAAATCATTGCACAGATTGCTATCATACCAGAGAAGAATAGGACAATTAAAGAATGATTAGCAGCCATAGGATTTAAACTTACAAAAATATATGTTAAAATAGCACCAATTACAGCAAATATAATATTTGTTAAATTAATTTCATTTAATTTCTTAAATAGGATTACTGCTGAAGCTATAATTAAACCTAAGAAAAATGAATAAGTTAAAGCAGTATGCACATCCATACAATAGGTAACAACTTTTGCCAATGTTAAAAAAGCAACTCCAATACCCAAAACCAATGGAATAAAGAATTTGAAATCTATCTCTTCCAATATGCCATTAATAAAACCTCTGCCATCTCCCTTAAGTAGTGGTTTTATAAATCCAAACTTAATATTACTTATCGCTTCCACCAAATGTCCATAAATTCCAGTAATTAATGCAATTGTTCCTCCAGAAACCCCTGGAACAATATCCGCCGAACCCATAAGGACACCACGAATAAAAATTAAAAATGCCTCTTTTAAATCAAAACTCAATTTATCACCTAAAATAATTATTATTATATTTGATTTAATTAATTAAATAATTTATCTAAAAAAAAGAAAAATAGAATAATTCATTAAATAAATTAACAGTAACTAAAAAGTAGAAAAATAATATAAGAAAAGATTATTTTCCTATATCTTCCACCAGTTCTTTTGCATAAGGAGTAATATTCTCATCAAGCATACGTTCCAGGAACTGACCGGTGTAAGTACCAGCCTCAGCAATCTCTTCAGGTGTTCCGGTAGCGATTACTTCACCACCTCCATCTCCCCCTTCAGGACCAAGGTCAATGATATGGTCTGCAGTCTTGATAACATCCAAATTATGCTCAATTACTACAACAGAATTGCCTGCATCAGTTAGTCTAGCAAGAACCTCCAATAATCTTTTGATATCTGCAAAATGAAGACCTGTAGTAGGTTCGTCCAAAATGTACAATGTCTTGCCAGTACTGGATCTTGAAAGCTCTTTTGCCAGTTTAATCCTTTGAGCTTCACCACCAGACAATGTTGTAGCAGGCTGACCGATTTTCATATAACCCAAACCTACATCATATAATGTCTGAAGCTTTTTGGTGATTTTCGGGATGTTTTCAAAGAATTCCAGTGCCTCTTCAACTGTCATTTCCAAGACTTCATAAATGTTTTTACCTTTATACCGGATATCCAAGGTCTCTTCGTTGTATCGTTTACCTCCGCACACCTCACATGGAACGTAAACATCTGCTAAAAAGTGCATTTCAATCTGAACGATTCCATCACCAGAACATGCTTCACATCTTCCGCCCTTAACGTTGAATGAGAATCTTCCAGGTTTATATCCTCTTGCCTTTGATTCTGGAGTATTTGCAAACAGATCACGGATATCTGTAAACACACCAGTGTATGTAGCAGGATTTGATCTAGGAGTCCTTCCGATAGGTTTTTGGTCAATTGCAATTACCTTATCAATATTTTCCAATCCTTCGATTTTATCGTATTTTCCTGCAAACATGAATTTTTTGGACAATTTGCCGTGTGCTCCCTTGTATAGAATTTCATTGATTAAACTACTTTTACCTGAACCGCTGACACCAGTAACACAGGTGAATTTACCTAATGGGATTTCAACATCAATGTCTTTAAGGTTATTTTGAGCAGCTCCTTTGATTTCAATGAATTGGCCGTTTCCTTCACGCCTGTCTTTAGGAATATCAATCTTTTTAGCTCTTGAAATATATTGGCCTGTAATTGAATCGGGATTCTTCATAATCTCCACTGGAGTTCCCTGAGCAACCACCTTACCACCATGCTCACCGGCACCAGGGCCAATGTCAACAACATGGTCTGCAGATAAGATAGTTTCTTCGTCATGTTCAACGACAACCAATGTATTTCCCAAGTCTTTGAGTCTTTTTAATGCTTCAATAAGCTTAATATTATCCCTTTGATGGAGTCCTATACTTGGTTCATCCAAAATGTATAAAACACCGACCAGACCTGAACCTATCTGGGTTGCCAAACGAATCCTTTGAGCCTCACCACCGGAAAGTGTTCCTGATGACCTAGACATGGACAGATAATCAAGACCAACTTCAACCAAGAAGCTTAAGCGCTCTTTAATCTCTTTTAAGACTTCTTTTGCAATGAAATTTTCCCTTTCAGTCAATTCCAAATCCTGGAAAAATTGATATGAGTCTTTAATCGCCAAATCACACACATCAATGATTGATTTTCCACCAACAGTAACGGCTAAAACTTCAGGCCTTAATCTTTTTCCGTCACAAACATAACATTTCCTATCAGACATGAATTTGGAGAGGTATTTTCTTGAATAGCTTGATTTGGTTTCAAAGTATAATCTTTGCATTCTTGGAACAACGCCTTCAAATCTACGATTCACCATGTAGGATTTATTTCTTCTTTTAAAGTTGAATGGGATTTTTTCATCACAGCCAAAAAGAATTGTATCCTGATATTTCTTATCAAGTTCTTCAAATGGAGTGTCCATGCTGAAATTAAAATGTTTTGAAACTGCATCAAGCATTTGGAAATAATAATTTTCCCGTTTAGCTGAACTTGCCCAAGGTACGATTGCACCTTCATTTAAAGACAATGATTTGTCCGGAACAACTAAGTCCGGGTCAATTTCCATTTTAGAACCGATACCATTACATTCAGGACATGCACCCTGTGGAGCATTGAATGAAAACATCCTTGGAGTTAGCTCTTCAAAGTTTATTCCACAATCAACACATGCAAAATGCTCTGAATATTTTTTTTCGTATTCTTTATCACCATCATCAAATAAGACTGTGATTAAACCTTCTGAAAATTCAGCTGCAGTTTCCAATGAGTCAACTAGCCTTCTTTTAAAATCAACATCCTTACGGATTTTTAATCTATCTACAACAACATCAATATTGTGCCTGTAAGTTTTTGCAAGAGATATGTCTTCTTCCAAATCCCTTATTTCATCATCAACACGAACCCTTACGAAACCTTTGTTTCTCAAATCATCAAGCACATCTTTGAATTGGCCTTTCTTATCCCTTACAATAGGAGATAAAATTTGAATTTTAATTCCTTCGCCTTCTTCAATTATTGATTCTCCTATTTGACCAATGGTTTGATGAGAAACTTCTTTTCCACAATTAGGACAATGCGGAATACCAATTCTTGCAAATAATAATCTTAAATAGTCATAAATTTCAGTAATTGTTCCTACAGTGGATCTTGGATTTTCTCTTGTTGTTTTTTGGTCAATTGAAATTGCAGGAGATAATCCTTCAATTGACTCCATTTCAGGCTTTTTCATCTGCCCTAAAAATTGTCTTGCATAAGCTGATAATGACTCAACATATCTACGCTGTCCTTCAGCATAAATTGTATCAAAAGCCAATGAAGACTTACCTGATCCACTAATACCAGTAATTACAATAAATTCATCTCGGGGAACACTTACATCAATATCTTGCA
This sequence comes from Methanobrevibacter sp. UBA188, assembly GCF_905234905.1. NCBI lineage: Archaea > Methanobacteriati > Methanobacteriota > Methanobacteria > Methanobacteriales > Methanobacteriaceae > Methanobrevibacter > Methanobrevibacter sp. UBA188. The sequence goes on from NZ_CAJOJM010000035.1 coordinate 17,133, forward strand.
GATTATGCTCACGTGCACCCTTAATGATAATTTGTTTTTTAGATTCTTCAGCCATAATACACTCCTAAAAAAATTAGTTATATAATATTAGAACAATCTCATTTATAAAGTATTTTAAAGAGCATATGAAAAGTAATATTTCATCACCCAAAAAAAAATGAGATTATTTGTCAAACCCTTTTAAGGCATAAAGTTTGTTTCTTAAATCTGCAGCCCTTTCAAAGTCCAGTCTTGCAGCTGCATCCTTCATATCTTTTTCCAAATCCTTGATTAACAAATGAAGCTCGTCTTTCGGCATTGTACTAACATCTGCTCCAATGCCTTTGTATTTTTCATCTTCTTCTGCAAGTTTTTCTTTTAAAGTTCTTTGAGTGGACTTTGGAGTAATTCCATGAACTTCATTATATTTCATCTGCAGTTTACGTCTTTTAAGGGTAATGTCATATGCATTTTTAACCGAATCGGTCATGTCATCCACATACATTATTACACGACCATTTACATTT
>NZ_CAJOJM010000036.1:0-14341 GCF_905234905.1 Methanobrevibacter sp. UBA188
ATGATGCACTTTATTCTCAGGAGTTCATTGAGGATTTAACTGATAATATTGGATTGATGGTTAATAAGCTACAGGAAGATTTCACTAAACCTGTTGATGAGATTTCATTATTGTCAAGTGAAAAGGAAGTGGAATTAAGAGAAATTCACAATGATTTTGAAGCGATTGAGATTGATGCAAATCTTAAGGAATTGTTCGAAGATTCTGTTTCAAATCTCTCTGAAGAAATTGCTCTTATTGACCATGGCCAAACATTGTCTTACAATCAATTGAATAGCCTATCAAATAGGATTGCACATAGCCTGATTGATTTGGATGTGTCTTCCGGCGACCATGTTATCCTAAAACTTGAAAGGTCTGCCAAATTAATATCTGCCATTTATGGGGTGATGAAAACAGGCGCTTCCTTTACAATAGTGTCAACTGAACAGCCTGAAGAGCAGACAGATTTTATTATGCAAGACACCGGTGCCAAATTGGTCATCCAATCAAACATTGATGAATTATTGGACAATGAGAATGACGGCAATCTGGACGTTGACATAAAATCTGATGATTTGGCTTGCATAGTCTATACATCCGGATCTACTGGAAAACCGAAAGGGGTAAAAATTACCCATAAAGGTTTAATAAATTATATTGATTCCAGAAAGGACAATATTGCAATTCATGCCATACAAAATGACGTTTCCAACATGCTGTCATTAACAACAACCACGTTCATTGCATTTTTAAGAGAAGTTTTAGCGACAATAATCAACGGAACAAAAGTGACTCTGGCTAGTGATGAGGAAAGCAAAAACCTCTCCAAACTAATTCGTTTGATTAAGGAGTCAAAAGTAGACGGTTTATCCTTAACTCCTTCAAGAATTCAGGAGTATATGAAAGTCACTGAGTTTAAAGACCTGCTTAGACAATTTAAGATTATTATTATTGGTGGAGAGAAGTTCATCCCATCAGTCTATGGCGATATACGTGCCAACAGCGATGCAAAAATATTTAATTCATACGGATCTTCTGAAAACACAATTGCAACACATCAGAAATTAATTGACAGCGATGAGATAACTGAAGGAGTACCTATCCCAAATAATATTGATTTAATCATTGATATTGACGGTAATCCATTGCCTAACAATATCACTGGTGAAATCTGTACTGCAGGGGTTCAAACCACTCCTGGCTATTTGAATAGGGATGATTTAAACAAATCTGAATTTTTATTTGTAAATGATTTGAAATTCTATAAAACCGGTGATTTGGCTTATAAGAATTCAAATAATGAATTGGTTATTGTAGGAAGGAAAGATAAACAAATCAAGCTTAGAGGTCAAAGAATTGAACCTGGAGAGATTGAATCAGCAATTTCCAAATATCCTGGTATTGAAAATGTTGTAGTGGCTGTAAAGCAGATAAACAATCAGGACATTCTATGTGCATATTTCACTGCGGCTGAAGATATCGATGTCAGCGATTTAAAAGATTATCTTTCTTTAAAATTGATAAGATATATGATTCCTACTTCATTTATGCAATTGGATGAGATGCCTAAAACACCAAACGGAAAAATTGATTCTAAGAGTTTGCCTGTTCCAAAATTAAGTTCACAGCATGTCAATGCCGATAGTGAACTTGAAAAAAGCATTTTTGAAATTTGCAGCGAAATTATGGGATTCGATGATTTTGGAGTTACAGATGACCTTTATGAGCTGGGCTTTACTTCATTAACAATAATGAGGCTAAGCACAGAAATCTATAATAGGCTTGATAAGGAAATCAACGTTACTATCATTCTTCAGCAACCGACAATTCGCAATATTGCCAAAAACATTGAAATCAGTGATGGGTTTGCTGAAAGCGAAACTGATGAAAGTGAACATAAATATTATAGGTTAACTCCTAACCAGTTGGGCGTTTACTTCGATTGCGTAAAGGATTATGAGAGATTGAATTATAATCTTCCTAAATATATTGAATTGGGAAGTGATATTGATGAAAACAGGCTCAAATCAGCTATTATAAAAGTAATCAATTCTCATCCGTACTTAAAAACAAGAATCGTAATGCAGGATGGTGTTGCATATCAGGAAAGTAGGGATAATCTGGTTGTAGATGATTTAATTGAAATAGTTGAAGTGGACATCATTGATGAAAACTTCAAAAGAGAATTTATCAAGCCATTTGACTTAAGCGAAGGACCGTTATTCCGGTTTAGAATTATTAGAACTCAAGGCAATACCTCAATTCTTTGTGATTTCCACCATATAATTCTGGATGGAACTTCATTGAATATACTATTTGATGAAATTGCAAAAAGTTATGACGGCATTGAATATGAATCAGAAGAAATCAACGGTTTTGAATATTCATTAAATGAAGTTAAAACTCAGGAATCCTCTTTATATAAGGAATCAGAAATGTTTTTCTTTAATAAAATTAAAGAATTCGATGAGGCCACACTAATGACTCCGGATTTAAGCGGTGATGAAAATGATGGTGTGGGCTTGGAGAAAACTATCTTCCTTAAAAAAGATGAAATAGATGATTTCTGCAGTGAATTATCAATCAGTCAAAACAATTTCTTCCTGGCAGTGTCATCTTTTGTTTTATCAAAATTCGCCTATACTAAAGACTTATTGATTGCAACAATTACCAACGGCAGGTTCAATCCAAATCAGCAAAAGACATTGGCAATGATGGTTAAAACATTACCTATAGCTTTGAACGTAAATTCTGATTTGACTATAAATGAATTCTTTGAGTATGCCAATAAGGAATGGTTTGATGTATTGGCTCATTCTTCATATCCTTTAACAGAAATTGCCAATAAATATGGATTTGTTCCTGAGTTTCTTTATGCATTCCATGGAAACATTGTTGAAGACATAAAGATTAATGGAGATTATGTAAAAAGAGAGGCATTGGATGAGGATGACCTTAAATTTAAATTGAATCTTAACATTTCAGAGGTTGAAGATAAATATGATGTCTCAATGAGTTTCAATGACCAGTTATATTCCGAAGAATTGATTCAAACATTTTTAGATAGTTTTAAAGTTGTTGTAAATAAATTTATAAGCCTTGATAAAGATAAGCAATTAAAAGATATTTCCATTGTTGAAGCTAATGAACTGTCCGTTGACGATTTGAATCTCGTAGAATTGGATGAATATAGGTTAAATAAAATATTTGAAAAGCAAGTGGAATTGTATCCTCATGATTTGGCAATATCTGCTGAAGATGGAGATTTTACCTATGAAGAGTTGAACAACAGGGCAAATAAGATAGCTAATGCACTTATCAAACGGGGAGTTGTTGCTGAAGACAAGGTGATGTTCATACTGAAACGTGACAGCAACGTATTTGCTTCCATATTCGGTATCCTAAAATCAGGAGCAGCATTCATTCCGGTCGATTCCGATTATCCTAAGGATAGAATCGAGCATGTTTTAACTGACAGTGATTCCAAATTCATCATTGTTGATGATATTGTTGAGATAAAAAATATTGATTTAAGTGATTATTCAAACCATATTATACAAATTTCAGAGCTGCTTGAAGAGACAGATACCTCCAACCCGGACCCGGAATTAAAAGGGGAAAACCTTGCATATATTATTTACACTTCAGGTTCAACAGGTCTTCCAAAAGGAGTGATGATAGAACACAGGAACCTTGCAAACTTTGTCTATCCTGATTCCAGAAGCGTTTATAATTATGAAGTGGCAATAAACGGTAAAAAAGAAGGATATAAGGCCTTATCCATTTCTACAGTTGCATTCGATATGCTTCATCAGGAAACAATGACTGCACTGATGAATGGAATTCCGATTGCATTTGCCAATGATGCTGAATATAAGGATCCTTTGGCCTTATGTGAGTTCATTAAAAGAACAGGTGCAAATGTTTATAGTGGAACTCCATCACGTCTACTGCAGTATTTCGAATTGGATGATTTGGGTGAAGAATTTTCTAAATTTAAGGTTTTATCCATTGGTGGTGAAGGATTCCCTCCACAATTGCTTGATATTCTCAATGGCCTTGATGCAAAGGTCTATAACATGTATGGGCCTACTGAAACAACGGTTGTGTGTAACGCACATCTGATTGATGACGGAAAACTGAATATAGGAAAACCTTATTTCAATGTTTATGAAAGCATTATGGATTTGGATGGCAATCCTCTACCTCCAAACGTTATGGGGGAATTGTATATTGCAGGTGGCGGAGTTTCAAGAGCTTATCTAAATAGGCCGGAAAATAATGAGAAGGCATTCTGTGAGATTAATGGAATAAGGTTCTATAAATCAGGAGATTTTGCCAAATCAGATGATGAAGGAAACATATATATTCACGGACGTTTGGACAATCAGATAAAACTAAGAGGCCTTAGAATTGAAATTGGAGAAATTGAATCACTTATTTCCAATTTCGAACCTATTCATTCCGTTGCGGTAGTCGTTAGAAAAATTAAGGGCAATGACCATTTATGTGCTTATTTCACTGTTGATGATGAATATAAAGTTGAAAATCGCACATCCAATGAATTTTCATTTGACATTGAGGAATTAAAGGAAAATCTTTCTGAAAAATTGACATATTATATGGTTCCTACCGTTTATATGGAATTGGATGAAATGCCTCAAACATTGAATGGTAAAACAGACTTGAAAAGTTTGCCTGAACCTGAACTGATTTCAGAATATGTGGCTCCCGAAAATGAAGTTGAAGCATTCTTTGCAAACACATTTGCCGAAATTTTAGGACTTGACACAGTAAGCGTTGAAGATAATTTCTTTGAAATTGGAGGAACTTCTCTACTGGTCACTAAAATTACATTGGCTGCTTTAAATAGGGATTATGAATTAAATTATGGAGATGTATTTAAAAATCCAACCCCAAGAAAGATTTCTGAATTCATTTCTCAAAGGGACTCTTCACAATCCGAAGATGAAAGCAAGTATGATTATTCTAAAATCAACAGATTGTTGAGTAAAAATAATTTGGAATCAATGATAAACGGAAAATTGGAGGATAGTTTGGGTAATATTCTATTGACTGGAGCTACTGGATTTTTAGGAATTCATGTTTTAAATGAATTGTTAAAAGCTGAATCCGGCATAATTTACTGTTTTGTAAGGTCCAAAGGTACTTTGTCAGGTATGAACAGGCTCAAATCTTTATTGTTCTATTACTTTGAAGACAATATTGACGATTCTATCATTGATGAGAGATTGCAGGTGATTGAAGGTGATATCACCGACTTCAAGTATTTTGAAAATATTCTGAATTTAAATATTGACACAGTTATCAACTGTGCAGCTAATGTAAAGCACTTCTCATCTGGAACTGACATAGAAGATATCAATCTGGGAGGTGTAATCAACGGATTGAGATTTGCCAAAATGAAAGATGCAAAATATGTTCAAGTTTCAACATGCAGCGTTGCAGGAGAAAGTATTGATAATTTCCCACCATTGGACGTTGATTATAATGAAAGGAATTTGTTCATAGGTCAGGGAGTGGATAATCAGTATATTGGAAGCAAGTTTTTAGCTGAAAGGGCAGTTCTTGAGGCGGCTGTAGAAGATGACCTTGACGTTAAAATAATGAGGGTTGGTAACTTGATGGCTAGAAGTTCTGACAGTGAATTCCAGATTAACTTTGAATCAAACGGATTCATCAATCGTTTAAAGGCTTTTGTAACTATGGGAAAAGTGCCTTATGAAATGTTGTCCGACAGCATAGAATTCAGTCAGATTGATATTACTGCCAAATCAATTGTCGCATTGGCCAAAACACCAAAGAACTGTGTTGTTTTCCATCCGTATAATTCTCATGAGATTACTTTTGCGGATGTAGTTGATATCATAAAGCCTTTAGGATTGAATATTGAACCTTGTGAAGATGAAGAATATGAACAGGTCTTAAAAGATGCATTGGCGGACAAATCCAAACAGGATGGTGTTTCTGGTTTAATTACTTCAATTGGATCTGGTAAAGTTAAAAAAGAATGGATTCCAGTTGAAAATTACTATACTACCCAAGTGCTGTATCGTTTGGGCATTAATTGGCCATTGATTTCTAGGGAGTACATTTATAATTTTGTTAAATATTTGAATGATGTGAATTTCTTTTTAGGTGAGTAACAATGTATGAACGCAATTATAAATTATTAAGTGGTAAATTCAAGGAATTCTTCATTCCTACCTTATTAACTTCAATGACAGGCAATATTTGTTTGCTTGTTGATTCAATCATTGTAAGTAATTTGATTGGTGCTGTTGCATTATCCGCTATCCAACCGGTAGAGCCGTTAAGTACGTTCGTTAATTTAATTTATTGGATGATTGGATTGGGGGGCAGTGTAATGTGCTCAGTTGCAAAGGCAGAATTTGATAATGAAAAAAGCAATAGGATATTTTCCGTTTCGATAATGTCCTTAGTGTTGATTGGAGTATTGTTCTCGCTTTTGGGAACGCTCTTTTCAGGTCCGATTATAGGAATTTTATGTCCTTCTGCTCAAATACAACCGATTGTTTTCCAATATTATAGTATTTATATACTTGAAATTCCATTCTTATGCTTTATAATGTGCTTATCATACTTTGTTCGTGCAGATGGGATTGCAGATTTGCCTTTGAGGTCATTGATTGTAGCTAATGTGGCCAATATCATATTCGATATTATATTTATCGGTGTGTTTGGCTGGGGACTTTCCGGTGCGGCCGGTGCAACAATTGTAGGTTATATTTTAGGCTCTATCTACATGTTAACTTACTTCTTCAATCCAAAAAGGACATTAAATTTCGTTTTCGTTAAAGTCAAGACATTTTTGAGCACTACTGCTGAAATCTGTAAATCCGGATTTTCCGGTGCATCAACACAATTATATTTCACAATAAAGATTTTTATAATCAACACTCTGATTACCTTATACATCGGCCAGTATGGTTTGGTTGCATTCAATATCTGCTGCAATAGCCTGTTTATTCTTTACATATTCCTGATTGGTACTGCACAGACAATGTCTCCAATCGTATCTGTCTATTATCAGGAGGAGGACTATAAAAGTGTTGAATATATTACGAAAAAATCCTTAAAGATTGTTTTGGCTTCAAGTTTAATACTGTCTGTGTTCTTCATTATCTGTCCTCAATCTTTATTGATGTTATATCAGGTCAACAATCCTTCAGATATTCCTATTGTATTGAATGCAATCAGGATTTTCTCATTGAGTTATGTGGGAATTGCAATCACGTTCCTGTATACCTTTTACGCTCAGGCCATTCAAAAAGATAAATTGTCAAATACCATATCCATACTTGAAGGCTGTGTCTTTCCGGTGATATTCGCATTTTTATTGTCATTTTTAATGGGCGCAAATGGAATTTGGATTTCATTCACTATTGCCGAAATCCTTACAATATTATACATTTTCATATATTCAAGATATCTCAACAAAAAGACTGATGGCGAATACTCAGGATTTTTCATAAACAAACACAATGATGATAAAAAGGTATTTGCATATACAATCGAAGGCGATATCAAACAGGCTGTAGAGTTATCTAGGCAAGTTAAGGATTATTTGGCTGAAAACAAATCCGCAGTATTGGTCAGTATGGCTATTGAGGAAATGCTTGTCAATATCATCAATATCAATGAATCTGTTGATGCAATTGATGTCATCGTTAAAAATAATGATGAAAATATTTTAATTTCCATTAAGGATACAGGCATTGATTTTAATCCGATAGTTGAAAATGATAATCTTGAATTTGACAATATCAGTGTGTTGAATAAGATTGCTGATAAAATTGATTATTCGAGGGTATTGGGGTTAAACAGCACTGTAATTATAATCAACAGCCGAGACTAAATTTGTTTTAGGCGAAATAATGTCTGAGTTTGAGGGTGTAGAGGACACATTATTCATTCCACTAACGGCAAGAATAAGTGTCTTAAAAAAAATTTTCCTGAGTATTTTTTTTGATCAAAAGCATTGGAAATGGAGGATTTGATTAAAGATAAGAAAATTGATGAAAACTCAACGCAATACCCGATTATTGCAAATGTTGCCCGAAGTTATAATCTGGACAGAATGACAAAGGAATTCATAAACTGCATGACAAATGCAATATTGTCAATTTGGGTGTGGGGCTTGAAACATCATATTATAGAATTGATGGAAAAAATGCACTATTTTTTGAAGTTGACCTACATGAAGTGATTGAACTTAGAGAAAAATATTTCGAGCCTGGATTAATTGAAAAGTTCATTAAAGGAGATTTATTCAAACTTGATTGGTACAATGAATTAGACACCACTCTTCCAACATTATTGATAGTTGCAGGTGTCTTCCAATACTTCCATGAAAAGGATGTGGCCGAATTCATTGAAAATGTTAAGGACATATTTGAAAATGCTGAGATAATATTTGAGGCTGCAAACAGATTTGGAAACATATACTGCAGTTTCTATGTCAAAAGAACAGGCAACAAATCTGCCAGGATGTATTTTTATATTGAGGATGAATTTGCACAAAAGGTCAATTGTCAACTGATTGAATGCAGGGGATTCTATAAGGATACATTAAGAATGCTGGATAAAAAGTGGGGTTATATTCAAGAGCTGCCATGAGAATTGCCGATAATAGAAAAAATACAATGATTTTGCATTTAAAGATTTGAACCACCTCTACATTTGAGGCAGTTCAACTTCCTTAAACTCTTTTTTTTAATTTAAGAATTTTGTGACAATTGCTTTTTTGTGAGATCTCTAATTATTTTTTGGATAAAATTATCTAAAATTTCAGTTATTCTGTTAAAAATGATTTAAAATCAGATTAAAGATATATTCGTATGTAATAGAACAAAATCTCTTCTTTGGGATTAAATCGATATTTTTATATATGTATGGGAATAAACTTTTTTTTAACCTGTTGTTTAAAAAATATTCAATATTCGTTAACATGTAAAAATAATATTCATATTTTTTTTTATTTATGGGTTAAATTTTGATTAATTGGGGGTAATCTATGAAATTCACAGCAATAGGGTTTTTATTGCTTTTTTTGATAGTTTCAATAGGTGCGGTCTCAGCAACAGAAGAAATTAGCAATGAAACAATAAGTACAGATAATACAATAGAAATGGGGGATGCTGCTCTTAATGATGAGCCAGCAGTCTTGCAAAGTACAGAATATAACAAATATGGTGAAAGTGAAACTAACAATACGTTTACAGATTTAGCTAAGGATATTTCTGCATCTGGGGAAGTATTGGAAATAGAAAAGGACTATAAATTCAATAATGCTGATATTAGAAAGCCAATTGGTATTGTTAAAGATAATTTTGTAATAAATGGAAATAACCACATACTTGATGGAAATGGTCAGGTGTCAATGTTCGTCGTTTTAGGAAAAAATATCACAATAAACAATCTTAAGTTTGTTAATGGTTATTCTGATGGGTATGGTGGTGCAATAATTGCTGAAAAAGGGTCATTAACTTTAAATAATGTTACATTCATTAACAATACTGCAAAACTCTTTGGAGGAGCAATGACTATTGTGGAAAATGCCATTGTTAATATTTCTAATTGTAACTTTATTGATGGTTATTCAGATAGGGGCAGTGCACTTTATTTGGAAACCGGTACTTTAAATGTTGAATACAGTAATTTTACATCAAAATATTTCAGTCATTGGGGCTCAATTTCTACTAACGAGATGGATATCACTGTATTATCTATTGATAATTGTATTTTCGATAATGTTTTTTCAAAATATTCTCCGGCAGTATTTGCTCAGGTATGCTATGTGACCATCAATAATACTAAATTTTATAATTTAAAAGCAAATGAATCTGTTGGTGCTGTAGGAATTCGGGCACCTAAACAGGCAATTATTGAAAATTGTTTATTTGCAAATACTACTTCAACTAAAAATGCGGGGGCAGTATTTGTCGATGTCAAAGGAGAGGGTACCGAACCAATTACAGAACCAATTGAAATAACTATTCGAAATTCAACTTTCAATAATATTTCCTCAGGTTTTGGCGGGGCTTTTGTTCAGCTAACCGGTAATTCAACCCTTAAAGATTCAAGCTTCACCAACTGTTTTGCAGTTTATGCCGGAGGGGCAGCATATCTTTCAGATGTAATTGCAGAAATAACCAATTGTAAATTCAATTCAAATAAAGTGGTGTCACAGCCTAATTATCAAACATCCGGAGGCGCACTATATTTTGATTTCGGCCTTTTAAATCTTACGGATTCAGAATTCAATAATAATAGCGCTTCAATGGCCAGCGCAATATTAATTTATGATGCCGAATATCATCTGGACAATATAACCTTTAACAACAACAATAATCCTGTTTATACTTATTTTGATGATGTTGGTTCAACAATAGGTCGAATATATGGGAACGATACAATTTCTAAAGATGATTTGAATAACACATATTATCCAAGTGTGATTCTTGGTGAGGGAATGAAATTAAATTTAACCACAAACAGCATTGACCTTAGTATTCTTCCTACCAGATTTGATTTGAGGGAAATCGGATGGCTTACACCAGTTAGGGATCAAGGAAGTATGGGTTCTTGTTGGGCATTTGGTGGAATAGCAGCATTTGAATCTGCTTTATTGAAAAATACTGGGATATCATATGATATTTCAGAAAATAATATGCAGGATTCCATGCTTATTTTCAGCAGATACGGATCCGGTAATGTCGAAAGTGCGAATGAAATGATTGCGGCAGGTTATCTTTTATCTTGGATTGGAGCATTTCCGCAGGTTTATGACATATATGATGAAGTTGGAAAATTATCTCCTTCAATCCACACAAATCAAACAATACACCTTCAGGATTTTGTTTTAATTGATTGTGGAAACGTATCAATTCCAGGAAATCCTGCTCTTAAAAAAGCTATTCTTAAATATGGTGCATTGGCTGTACTTTTTGGTGCTGATCAAAGTCCAGAAGGTTATAACGATACTACAGGTGCTTTTTATAATTTGAATGGTACTCCAAATCATGCAGTTGCTATTGTTGGATGGGATGATAATTATTCAAAAGAAAACTTCGCCACCACACCTGAAGGTGATGGGGCATGGATTATCAAAAACAGTTGGGGAGCCCAATGTGGTGATGGAGGATACATGTTCATTTCATATTATGATGGAACATTATGCGCCGATGACAAACTAACAGAACAGGCGGTCGCATATGTGTTTGAAAATACTTTGCCATACAATAAGAATTATCAATATGATTTTACAGGTATTAATGAATTTATGATGTATGATGAAACCAGTGAATTATATGGCACTCCTATAACCAATGTGAATAATTTTGTCAGTGCCGAAGATGATTTGATAGCTGCTGTTGGAACCTACTTTAATCAAAGCGGCATGGATTATACAATTAAAGTTGCAGTGAATGGTGCTGTGGTCTATACTCAAAATGGCGTTTCACCTTATCGGGGATACCACACCATTAAATTGAACAAGTACATTCCAATTAAAAAAGGTGATAAATTTAGTATTTATGTAACATCCTTGGCATTGGGTGTATCTATTCCAGTAAGGATGCACTATGAGGAGAGCGTTTCATTAACTAATATTGATGATGGATCCTGGAAAGATTTGTATCAGGAATATGGACAGGTTGCCTGTATTAAAGCATATACCTTAAAAGATGACACAGCTATCGCTGGCAACAAAAACATTACAGTCGACTATGGTGGTGGCAAATACTTTTCAGTCAAAGTTACAACAGCTGACGGTCATATTGTCGTGGGTGCCAGTGTTAAATTCAAAATTAATGGTCAATCAACCACAGTCAGGACTGACAATAATGGAATTGCTAAAATAAAGATAACACATCTTCCAAAAACTTATTCCATGACAACTACATACAATGGCAAAACCTACAAGAACACAGTCACTGTAAAACATGTGATTAAGGCAAGCAAAGTCACTGTTAAAAAGACTGCTAAAAAATTCACATTAAAAGCAACACTTAAAATAAATGGCAAATTGGTCAAAGGCAAAATAATAACATTCAAATTCAACGGCAAGACATATAAAGTAAAAACCAATGCAAAAGGCATAGCACAAAAAGCATTGAATAAAAATGTTATTAAAAAGCTTAAAAAGGGTAAAACATACATAGTTAAGGTGAGTTACTTTAAAGACAATATTAAAACAACAGTTAAAGTTCGATAGATGAATTATTCATCTATTTTTTTATTTATGGAGGTGAATTATCATGTTCTCTTTAAAAGACAAATTTAAATTTTTAGATGATGGGATTGATTTTCCTTTCTACAATGACGTGCCGAAGCTATCCACAGCTGATTGGTCTATTGTATTAATATCAGTTATTTTGGTCATAATTACAATTTCTTTGTTTAGTTCGCATCAAGCACTCAAATCTGTAATGATATTTTTGGTAACAATAATTCCTGCATTGTACATCTGTAAAAGAAATTATGGATTGTTCTTTAAAAGGATAAGGTTAAAAGACATTAAAACAATCATATTGTCTTTTCTTGGCTATATTTTATATGTTATGCTAATAGCTACTCCAATTTTAGCATTAATGCATTATCCTCTTGCTGGTAATGGAATTCTTCCAATAGCCGAACAACTAAGCCCTACATTTATTGTAACAATCTTTCTACAGCTTATGGGTGAGGAGTTCTTAAAAATATTCCTGCTATTGCTTATAATGTATGCAATCTATAAATCAACTGGAAATCGTGACATTAGTCTATTTATCGGTATTGTTGGTTCATTGTTTGTTTTTGGAATGGCTCATTACACTGCATATTCCGGAAGAATTTTTCAAATACTATTAATTCAGGGACTCGGTTCTATATTTAATTTATATGCTTATATGAAAACAAAAAACGTATTTGTATCATATATTGTTCATTTAATGATAGATTTTTCCGGTTTTATAGTGTCTGCAATTCAGGCTGGAGTTCATTAATATTCGGTAGGTGCAACAGCATCTACTTCTCTTTTTATTAGTTAAAATTTTGTTCACGATATTTGCAATTAAAATATTCGAAATGGCTAAAATTTTCATAAAATTAATATAAAAGGTAAATGATATATATTAATATCAATGGAAGGAGTTCAGTATATTATGAATAATGATGAAATGTTGGCTCGTCTTGGAATTTCTTCAAGATTGGCTTACGGTCTACTTTTTCAAAGTATATTGGTAATATGTGTAGCTATAATCAGTATATGGGGTATATTTGAAATAAAACAGGGTTTTACTCTTAGTTATATAACAAATATTCTTTCATTATTAGTTTGTATTTCCCTTTTAGTTTATTCTTTTTATGGTTTTAAGGCAATATGGAATCAGGAAGCTTTTTTCTTGTCTGCTGTAATTTTATATGTGCTTACGATTATTCTTGGAATATTCGCCACTACAGTTGATTTTAAAAATCCTGTGGGCATGCTTACAGTAATAACATTGATTAGCATGATCTTTTTCCTTCATGAATATAGAGTAAACTATAAAGTTGCTAACTTTGCAATCTTAATAGCTCTTATTTCAGGTGTTATTGTATTGATATTCAATATGATGAACGGAATGCCTTGGTTCATTGCCCTTAAATACATTGTCATTCCTGTTACAATCGCTTTGACTTACTTTGAAAGAGTTCAAAGGGGTAAATACGACTTCAAAATTTAAACTATTAAGAAATTATTTTGACTTCCCATTATTAGGGGAGTTTAAAATCATTTCAAAGCTTATTTTATTAATATATTATTTTAGGAGGGGGTGAAAATTTTGGATATGAAGAAAATATTGGTTCTTGCGTTATTCTTGGTGGTAGTTGTTTCTACAGTGGCTGCTATTAGTGCATCTGAAGATTTAACTTTAGAAGGTATCAAATTTAACATTCCGGACGGTTACTCTCTTATTGAACAGGAAACCGATGCAACTGAAGGTGCTGATACAGAACATATGGACGGTACTGCTGTTGATAAGGAAGTTACTTCTGAATATAAGAATTCTGCTGGCGATAAATTAAATGTCCATGTAGGCGTAAAAAACAATCAAAAAATTGATTCAATAAATCCTGGTGGTGAAAAGAAAACTATCTCCGGTAAAGATGGATTCCTTATTAAAGAAAAGGATGATGGAAAGGACAAATATAAGTTTGAATACTTGCAAGATGGTAAAATAGTTAAAATTTCTGCTGTTAGTGAAGATATTATCAGTCAGGTAATAGCATAGAGTTTTACCATTTTTTTATTTTTTTTAAAATTCTTTTTTTCTAGTTTTGGAACTTTTTTAAT
>NZ_CAJOJM010000037.1:0-13622 GCF_905234905.1 Methanobrevibacter sp. UBA188
CCACAGTTACTACATTTAACCATCTAATCACCAATCAACCGAATAGCAAATCCTTTTTGAGTTGGTCAAATTCATCCTGTGTAATCGCACCGCTTTCAAGTAATTCCTGGAATTCCTTTAATTGCTGTGCTTTTGTAGGCTCAGAGGTTGGATTTTGAACAACAACTGTCTGCGGTTTTCCCCTTAATGTTTCAAAGAGATCTATCAGATTTTGACCGAATTTATAGCTTGGAAGTCTGATTTCATATGAAGTGTTGTCAACCAATTTGATTAACAATCTGTCAAACATGTCGGCACTGTCATTGTTTGTAATCATGTCTTTGAATCGTGTGGCTTTAAGTGATTGAATATCATTTTTTATTGAGCGTCTGATATCGTTGGCTGATGTCCATCCCCTTTTGGTAATATCTTCATATCTACTTTCATCACCTAACCTTTTTGTGACTCTCATTGATACGATTTTATCAAAATAGAAATTGTTTATTCCTGCATTGACCTTTTCCCAGTCCCTGTTGTCAATTTCCATGAAAACAAATTTATCTTCTTTTATGAGGAAAAATCCATCAATAATAGTTTCATTACCCAAATCTCTTTTCAACAATCTGTTTACTGGAATTCCAAATACTGCAGTGTCAACAACATCATTAGTCAATTGGTGTTTAGTTGTAGTCTGTTCCAACTTATTGAATCTTTTAACGCTGGTTAAAAAGTAATCTTCGTCTTTTATGCCGAATTCTTCAGCCAACATATCATATCTTCTAATAATCTCATCATGACGTGCCTGCCATTCCTTTTGAGAATGAGATGAGCCGAAACCAACTCCATTATCCAACTTATGTCCGCATTCACGGCAAAATGTTGTGTTTTTACCATTTTTTGTACCGCATTTCGGACAGAAATCAGAACCTGCTTCATATTTTTCTACTTTTTCACCACAGTTAAAACAGAAATCAGATCCGACAACTTCCGCTCCACACTTACTACACTTTACCATAGTTTAACCCCAGTTATTTTGATCAATGGACTTTCTAATCTTATTTCCCCATGAATTTTCTTCAATATCATCAACTGTAGCCTGCAGATTATTTGAAACATCTGCAATAGAGGAATTTAAAGCATTGATTTTATTGTCCAGAATATCTATTTCCAACTTCATGAATCCTTTTTCAATGTCGCTGTAGACCTTTGAAGTTTCTTCAGAAATAATTTCAACATCAGTTCCCTCGTTTAGCATGTCCATCAATCTTAAAAATACATGCTCCTGATGCTGCTTTTCATATTCCTTGATATCTGCAACAGCGTAAATCTTATCCAGCAGCATTTTAATTACATTTATGAAATCTTCCCTGTCGGAATGTTCATTGACATTGCTTGGGACAATATCAGTTTTCAATAAAAATAATGAATCAATAACATCTTCATTTTTTAAAACCAAAGAATATCCTTTACCGTTAATGTATACCAAAGCAATGGATTTATTGTCGTAAATCGTAATTTCAACTTTGGAAAACTCTTTAGGTATGGATAGAAAATCCAAATTACGAACTAACATTTTTATTCACCTATTTAAATTCAACAGAATGTGCATATCTTTTCAAGTCATTGAGATTGTACCCTCCAACAAAAACAGCTTCACTGCCATCATCATTTGCAGTGCCTACAAGATATGGTGGCATATTTCTCATTCCGATATCATTGGTCAATACAAATAGATTTCCATCATTTTGCTCAATTTTATACAAATATGATGTATTTAAACCATTGAGAGAATGTTGCAATGCATTTGATTCACCTTCAACCAGCAGTGAATTATTATAATAATAAACAACGAATTCATTTTTATCCAATTCACAGCCGGCACTATCTTCCCAATATTCAGCGGCGCAACCTAATGCACCATTGGGGCGGCACCATGCAACATCACTATAATGCTTGCCTAAAGGAACATTCATTGTAAAATGCCCATCAAAATCATAAGTAGAACTTATAGGCATTATAATGATTAATGCAACAATAACAACAGGAATTACAAGAAAAATTTTTTTGTTGAAAATATCACCTCAATTCAGTACTGATAAATATGTTACACACATAATATAAACATTGCTATTAGCATGCTAATATCATATAGATATCTATTAAATAGCCAAAATTTAAATTGAAAATCATGATTAAAAAAGATGATATGAGCATCATATCTCTGCTGGCAAGGTCCAAAAAAAGAATAAACGTTTTAAAATCCCTTGAAAAGGAGGATAAGATTCCTTCAAAAATCAGCAAGGATATTAATGACAACAGCAATCACGTGTCAAAGTACTTAAAAACACTAAAAGAAGCGGATTTAGTGGAATGTCTTAATGAAGAAGACAAAAGGTACAGATTCTACAGCATAACCGATAAAGGCAAATATTATCTTGACAAAGTAGAAAAAGACTACAATGACTAATTTTAAAAATATCTAAAGCCCGAAGAAGAGATACACTAAAAATACAATCATCAGGGCATACATTCCCCAACCCATCTCCTTGAACTTGCCTTCAGCAATGGATCCTACGAAATAAGCAATGAATCCCCATGCAATACCTATGGAAATTGAGTATGAAAGAATCATCATAATGATTGTCATAAAAACAGATGCTGAAATTACCGAATTGGCCCAATCCACACTTCCTAATTGAGCCATCATCAAGAAACCTACAATAACCAAAGCTGCAGCAGTTACAGAAGGAGTAAACAATGCCAATATAAGTGGAGCGATAAATATTGAAAGCAAGAATAAGATACCGGTTATAACAGCCGACAAACCTGTTTTTGCACCCATACCCACAGCTGTTGCACTTTCAACAAAAGCAGTTACTGTACTTGTACCGCATACAGAACCTATTATTCCACCTATAGCATCACTTAAAAATGCCTTTTCAATTCCCATCGATTGACCTTTTTCATCAATGAACCCGCATTGTTTACCTAATGACATTAAAGTTCCGGTAGCATCAAAGAATGTAACAAAAAGAAGCGAAAACACCATCATAAACAGGTTAGGAATATTTGAGAAAAGCTGTGCGAATCCTCGCAAAAATCCTCCAAAGAGACTAAAATCAAAATTGACAGATATGAATTGTGCAGGAATTGACGGCATTAACGGATTTCCAGTTCCGAATCCTAAAAAACTGAATACAATGCCTATTGCTGCAGTGATTATCATACCGAAAAATACTGATGCTGGTACCTTTCGAATATAGAAAACCAATGTTATCAAAATGCCAATCAAAGCCAGAATTACAGAGGGTGCAAGCAGATTACCCATTGTAACATAAGTTGACGGATCATTTACAATAATTCCCGCACCTTTAAATCCAAGAAATGCCAGGAAAAATCCGATACCTGCACCTATACCTATTTTCAAATCTGCAGGAATAAGATTTAAAATAGCTTCTCTTAAACCTGAGATGGTAATGATAAAAAATATTATGGATGAAATAAATACTGCTGCAAGTGCAGTTTCCCAGGAGTTTCCCATTTCCAATATGATTGTATATGTGAAAAGGGCATTCAGTCCCATACCAGGAGCCAATCCAACAGGGAATTTGGCAACCAATCCCATAACTATACATGCGAGACCTGATGCAATTGCTGTTGAAAAAAATACTGCATTGGCAGGCATTCCACCTTCAGCCAGCATCGACGGATTTACACCTAAAATATAAGCCATTGCAAGAAATGTGGTGATACCTGCAATTATTTCAGTTCTATAATCAGCCCCATTTTCCTTAAATTTGAAAAAATCATCCAACATACAGTGCACCTTGGAAAACATGAATTCCGATGTTATTAGTATATGAAATGAAATTAATAATGTTATCGATAATCAGTCTTGATTAATTATCATATGTTGATTGCCTTTTTCGGACAGTCATTAACGCAATTGAGGCACAATATGCATTCTGTTCCGTTTTTTCTCTTTCTGGAATCGTTTAGAATTTCAACATCCATCGGACATCTTTTCATGCATTTGCCGCATTCATTGCATTTATCCCTGTTGACTTTTACCCTCAAAAGCGAGAAATAACTTGACATCTTTAAAAATACTGTAATCGGACATACATATTTGCAAAATGCACGGTTGTCCTTTAGTTTATATGCCAAGAATATCCCTAAAACATAGTATATGACATTTCCAATGACGAACATGTAAAACAAAACATTGTCCAGATTATTTACCTTGAATATGAAGAGTGCTGAAACAAGACACAATATGGATGCAAAGAGCACATACCTCACATATCCCCAGTTCTTTCGTTCATTGGCAGGAGTCTTATATGGAAGCAGATCCAATATCATCGCAGTCCAGCAGCCATATCCGCACCATCCACGGCCGAATATAAAAGGGCCTGCAATTTTAGCTATAAGATAGTGAACTACAGCAGCTTCAAATACTCCCAAAAACAGATAATACCAGAATCCGGAAAGCAAAAGATTTTCCCTGCCCAATATTCCAACATATATCAAAAGATATGATCCTACCGCAAGCATTATGATATTGCGACCGAACTTATAACCGTTTTGAGTCAAAAATACTCCAACAGCTACGGAAGTTCCGATAAATGCAAAATTATATATGAAAAACACATTTCCAGAGAAAAAATAGATTGAGAATGCTATCAAAAGAAAAATCGTTTCAATTAATATTGGCGCTCTGATTCTCATATGATATTATATGAAAAAATAAGGTTAAATAATTATTCCACCAATGTTAAAAAATCATAGATTATTTTTGAGGCTACAACGGCAGTGACATCACCCAATCTGTCGCTTGCAGTTTCAACGACATCCAATCCTACAATAGTCTTATGGCACAATGTCTTTAGAATTGATTCTATTTCATGAACGAGCAATCCGCCCGGTGTCGGATTTCCAACATTAGGAGCAACGGCAGGGTCTATGACATCCATGTCTATTGAAATGTAGATTGGTCCGTCGATGTTTGTCAGATAGTATTTTATTGCATCCATGTGCTTGTGGGCGTCCTTGTTTTTGAATGTCTGGATATTGTATGTTGACTTTACGAATTCCTCTTCCTCAAGTGATGATGACCTTATTCCGATTTGTACCAAATCGGCACCCATTTCGTGAGCCCTCCTCATTACGGTTGCATGAGAGTATTTCTCGCCGATGAATTCGAATGCAAGGTCCCTGTGAGCGTCGAGGTGAATCACTGTCAATTTTTCATATCTTTCGCACAATGCCTTGATGGCTCCGATTGATGCGGAATGCTCTCCTCCAATTATAATCGGCTTGAGATTCATGTCCAAAATTTCATTGACGGTGTCTTCAACAATCTGTGATGTCTTTTCGCAGTTTCCAGGAACAACATTGACGTCACCGAAATCGTAAAATGTGGCTGTCAGGCTCTTGTTAAAAACAGTATTGAATTTTTCAAAACCAAATGATGCTTCACGCACAACGATTGGTCCTAAACGTGCACCGGAGTGATAAGAAGTAGTGCTGTCAAAGGGAACTCCGATTATCCCATATGAGTTTTCTTTTATTTCTTCATTTTCAGATGAAAATGCAAATTTCCACGGTTCGTATGTATTAAAAAGCATAATTTATCTAAAAAAGGAAAATAATTAGAGGAATTAAGCAGATCCTCTAGTTCTCATTATTTTCATGTTTCCTAAAGCGACGATATATTCAACTTCAATACCTTCGACGATGTCGTCTTTTAAATCTTCAGGCATTGGTAAGTCAATGGTATCATAGTTTTCCATATCCATAATTTGAACGTTGTCGCCTTGAATGGAAATGACTTGACCTAATCTTTTGTCGATAATAGGAATATCTACTTTGTTATCTACAGGTTTAACGAGACTTCTTTTTTGGTTGTCGAATACACCTACAGCTTCAATTCTTGCTTTTGCCGCTCCGTGTTTACCTGGAGATGAAGTAGTATAACTAATAATTTTACAAGCTTCTCCGCCTAAAACAATATATTTTCCAACTTTTAATGTTTTAATTTCTACAACTTTTGTTGACATTAATTTTCCTCCATAAATAAAAACCGGTTTTTATAATCTTATAATAAGGAATATTATTAGATTAATATAAGATATATTTTCTATTTTATATAAAGTATTCGATTATTTTGCTTTTTTTAAAGGTTGAAATAAAGCCTTGTTTTTAAATCAAAGCCCCGAATGAAAGCCCAATTCATAAATGGGCAATTAAAAAATATGAGTAATTTATTATATGATAAATATCAAAATATTAAATTAAGTGATATAATGAAAATAGCTATAGTAAGTGGAAAGTCTGAAGGCCCAACAAAACTGAATGCCTTCGACAATGCATTGAGTGACGCCGGAATCGGTGATGTAAACCTAATTAAAGTATCAAGCATGCTTGCAGGCAATGCCGAAATTCAGGAATTGCCTAAACTTAAAGCGGGAAGCATGGTAAACTGCGTTTTATCCGAAGTTACATCATCCAAACCGGGAGCCGAAATAACTGCAGTCGTTGCAGTAGCTATTGGAAATGAATTAGGCTGCGTCGTCGAGACAACTGGAATTGACAAAAGCCCTGAAGAGTTGAAGGATGAAGCCGAATTCATGGTAAGATACATGATGGAGAAAAGAGATGTCGACATCATGGAAATGATTATTGAATCAAGCACAGCAACTGTTGAAAACATTGCATCAGTTGTTGCATCAGTAGTATACCTAAAAGATGAAATAATTGAGGGATAACATGGATGCACAGGATAAAAAAATTGCAACAGACCTTGCATATGAAATCATAAGGGAAGTGGGCCGAGCAATAAGGCCATATGTTGGAAAACCGGAATCCGGTGAAAAGGTGAAGATGGGAGCCGACGGAACACCCACATCATTTATCGACATTATCGCCGAAGAGAAGGTCATAAACATACT
The DNA here is from genome assembly GCF_905234905.1 of Methanobrevibacter sp. UBA188. Lineage (NCBI taxonomy): Archaea > Methanobacteriati > Methanobacteriota > Methanobacteria > Methanobacteriales > Methanobacteriaceae > Methanobrevibacter > Methanobrevibacter sp. UBA188. Next base: position 6,930 of record NZ_CAJOJM010000037.1, read on the forward strand.
GAAAAATGCACCGGTTCTTTCATATATTGTAAGTGAAGAAATCGGAGAGTTAAAATTAGGTAAGGGAACCAAAAGAAGCATTATCTTGACACAGGAGTTGAGGCGTGACGACTTTGATGAGGAAGAAAGGCCAAAATTCATATTCCTGGTTGATCCTATTGACGGAACAAGCAATGCAATCAAGGAAATTCCTGCATACGGCATTTCAATAGCTGTTGCAAGCGTGCCTGAAGGAAGGCTTGCCACATTGAACGATGTTGAACTGGGTTTTATAAGCAACTTCGGCAACGGAAACTTTTTTGAAGCTGAAAAGGGAAAAGGCTGCTGGCTGAACAATGAGGAAGTGCATCCAAGCAATACAGTAAACATCAGCGACATTACCCTTGGAGGATTTACAAAAAGCGGAACCTCAGCTGCATCACATCTAGTCGACAATGCAAGAAGAATGAGAGTGCTTGGAAGCGTAGTGCTTGAAATCTCATATGTTGCAAGCGGAAGATATGACGCATTCATCGACCTTAGGGGAAGTAGAATCATTGATATTGCAGCATCCAAACTGATTCTTGAAGAGGCTGGAGGAATAATTACTGACAAATACGGTGAAAAGCTGAACAACAAATTGAGCATCCACGAAAAGACAATCGTAATTGCTGCCAACAATAGAATCCTTCACAAACAGATGATTGACATCTTAAATGACAATCAAACCGATTTCATTGGAAAAATAGGAATCGTAAGCAGAATCGATCAGAAACGTCCTATTCTCTTTACAGCACAGCTTGTGGATTACCTGCTCACCAACGGAAGGGAAGTCATAATCGAAAAAAGGCTGGTTCAAAAGCTGATTGAGCTGAAGGAAAATCCGAAACTGGACAAAATCATTGAAAAGACCAAAAGAAAATATCCGGACATTGCCCATCTTTTGGATGACATCAACTTCAATATCGACTACAAGCAGCTTGCATACGAGATAACCGATTTTGAATGTGATATGGCAATCGTTCTTGGAGGGGACGGAACCCTTTTAAGGGCACAGGCAAAAATGAAAGATGAAACACCAATATTTGGTATAAACATGGGTACAGTTGGATTTTTAACTGAAATTGAAGCAAAAGACACATTCAAAGCATTGGAAGAGGTTCTTAAAGGAAACTACTACAAGGAAAACAGGACAAAACTTGTCGTATCCCACGAAAACCACTACTACACCGCAATGAACGAAGTTGTAATAATGACCAACAAGCCTGCAAAAATGCAGCACTTCCAAATCAAGGTGGACGGAGAAATCATTGAAGAGGTAAGGGCTGACGGACTAATAGTTTCAACCCCAAGTGGTTCAACAGCTTATTCCATGTCTGCCGGAGGACCTATCGTTGATCCGAAAGTCGGAGGATTTATTATAATTCCAATCTGTCCGTATAAGCTAGGCGCAAGGCCATTCATCGTATCAGACAACAGTGAAATCACAGTAAAATTGCTTAAGAAAGGTAAGACTGCAGTATTCGTAATGGACGGTCAGAGAAACGAAGAAGCAGAATACGAAGAGGAAATCAAATTCAAAAAATCCGACAAAAGCGTTTATCTAATCAGAACATCAACCAAATACTTCTACAAAAAGGTAAAAGACAAGCTTGCACAGGGCGGACTTGAAAAGGACAACAGCTGGTGCTAAATTGCATTATGTAGTAATCGACATGACCCATGGAGGCGTCAAGATTGCAGTAAGCCTTGCCAAAACTGGAAAAGTCGTCCATGCCATCGACATCTACAATACCATGAAAGGCATTGACGAAAAGATGCTTGAGGTTTACGGCGTAAACGTCATCGGTTTTGATGATATGGCCAATCTTAAAGGCAAGGTATGCGTAATCGCACCCGTACATCTTCCGATGAGCGAAGATGAAATTGAAAGTTACAATCCGGATTTAAAATACGAATTTCTAACACACCATGAAATAATAGCAAGAATTCTTGATGACTGGGGAAAAGACATTCCTAAAATTGAAGTTACCGGAGTCAAGGGAAAGACAAGCTCCGTTTTCATGCTAAAGGAAATTCTCATTGATGAAAACCCGCTGATTTTATCAAGCCTTGGAGCAATACTTTATTCGGATGAAAATGAGATTGTCCTTAAAAGGAACATTTCAATAACACCTGCAAACATCAAGGAAACAATTGATTTGGCATATAAGGTCGCAAATCCAATCTGCAAAATAGCTGAAGGCGAAGTTATCAGCGAAAATTTGAAAAAATACTCCTCAGCCATTTTTGAAAGCTCACTTGGAGTCACAGGCATTGGAGATGTGGGGCTTTTAACAAACATTGCCGAAGACTACCCTATTGCCAAAAGCAGAAGCTCTGCAAGCAGAGCAAAAGCACAGGTTTTCAGATGCAATACTGTAGCATGCCAAAAGGAATGTTATGACGAGTATTACAGTGATATCGAACACAACAAAGTAAATACATTTTCGCTGAGTGACAAATCCGCCAATCTCCATGTCAAAAACGTCACATACAGCCTTGATGAAACAACAGTCGATATTGTTTATAGGGATGTCAAAAGCATTAAAGACAATGTATTAGATGGTGAAATCACCGTGAAGACATTTGCACCCGGTCCGCACCACGTATCAAATGTTTTGGGAGTTGTCCTGACCTCACTATGTCTTGAAATACCTGAGCAAAAAATAATCGATGGTTTGAAAAATTACAAGGGCATTCCAGGAAGAACCAATAAAAAGACTATTGAAAATTCAATAATAATCGAAGAGATAAATCCGGGAATCAACACACAGGCCATAAAGGAATCAATGAACATGATTGATAATCTTGATGATTATTACGTTGCAATCGGCGGAGACTATGGAATTACCTGTGAAGAAATTGATGAGGACAAACTGGCCGAATTTTTAAACACCACTGACTGCAGGCTGATACTGACCGGTGAAGTCGGCGTTTCAATATCTGAAAAAATCACCAGAAATGCAGAAATAATCGAAAACTACAATGACTGTTACACTAAAGCAATAAGCGACAATAAAAATCTTCTTTTCATATATAGGTCAAGTTACAGCAATCTTTCACAAAGATGATTTTTCCAGTAATTACTAGAAAAATTGAAACATTTAATTATAATTAATTATAAAAATTAACAATGTAAAAATTCTTATAAGTTATAGGCTTATAATAATGAAAAATTAAAAAACGGGGATAATAAATGATTGTTGGAACTAGAGGTAGTCAGTTAGCTTTAGCACAAACAAATCAAGTATGTGCCGATTTATCAAAATTAACCAAAGAAGCAATTGACGTTGAAATTATTAAGACAAAAGGAGATAAAATCACAACCTCACAATTGTACAATATGGATTCAAAAGGCCTTTTCACCAAGGAGCTTGATATTGCACTTCTTGAAGAGGAAGTTGATTTTACCGTCCACAGTTTCAAGGATCTGCCTACCGAACTGGATGAAGACCTTGAAGTTGTTGCCGTTCCAAAGCGTGAATCCCCCCATGAAGTATTGATTTCTGAAAAAAGCTGGAATGAACTTGAAGCAGGTTCAAAACTTGGAACCAGCAGCCTTAGAAGGGAAGCTTTCTGCAATCATTATGAAAAGGAATTTGAACTTAAGCCAATCAGAGGAAATATCGAAACCAGAATCAATAAAGTCTTTGAAACTGACCTTGATGCTACTATAATGGCTGAGGCAGGACTTAAAAGATTGAATCTGACAAAATACATAAAGACAGTATTTCCGCTTGACTACATTACCCCTCCTGCAGGTCAGGGGGCTTTGGCAATCATTACAAGAAAGGACTCTGATGTAAAAGACAAGATCTCCAAGCTGAATGATTATGTTTCAATGCAGGAAGTATTTTCAGAAAAGAAAGTGCTTGAGGAATTGGGCGTTGGATGCCAATGGCCAATCGGTTCCATAGCACGCATGAATGACAAAGAATTTAATATTTATTCAATATTATTAACCAAGGATGGAGAAATCCTTAAAGAGCAAAGCGAAAAGGGTTCAATTAAAGATGCGGTTGAACTTGGCAAACGTATCGGAAAACTTTTCGAGGATTATGTTTAAACGGAGGAATTGAATTGAGAACTGTAAACGTAGGAGTTATTGGAGTAGGAGCAATGGGTGAAAACCATGTTCGTGTATACCATAAAATGGAAGAAGCTAATTTGATGGGTGTTTCTGACGTTAGCGAAAGAGCACTCAAAAAAATTGAGAAGAAATATGGTGCGAAAGGTTATACGGACTATTGTGAATTACTTGCAAATCCCGAAATTGAAGTAGTAAGTGTATGTGTCCCAACAACATTCCACCATGATGTTGTAATGGAAGCAATAAAGCATAAAAAGCATGTTCTGGTTGAAAAGCCAATTGCATTCACATTAACTGAAGCTGAAGAAATGATTGCAGCTGCAAAAGATGCAGGAGTCATTCTTGCAACAGGGCATGTTGAACGGTTTAACCCCGCAGTTCAAAAAGCAAAAGAGCTTATTGATGATGGAGTTATTGGAGATATAGTATCTGCTTTTGCAAAAAGAGTAGGACCACTTCCACCAAGAATAAAGGATGTCGGTGTATCAATTGACCTTGCAATTCACGATTTAGACATCATGAACTACTTGTTTGAAGAGGAAATTACCCAGGTTTACGGAACAATGAACAGCAGTTTCGATGACAGCGAATTTGAAGACCATGCAGAGATAATGGTAAGCTTTGACAATGAATCAACAGGAATCATCGAAGTAAACTGGCTTACTCCTTACAAACGTAGAGAATTAGAACTTACCGGAACAGCAGGAATCATTTCTGTTGACTACATCCAACAAAGCATCGAAGTCTTCGGTAAATTTGCTCAGGATATTGAAATCGTACACGAAGAACCACTCAAAGGTGAATTAAAATCATTCCTCAATTCAGTTGTTGAAGAAAAAGAACCAGTCATAACTGGTGAAGATGGGCTTAAAGCTCTTAAAATGGTCATTGCAGCTAACAAATCCTCAAAAGAACATAGACCAGTTAGTTTAGATGAACTCAAATAGGTGAGATAAGTGAAACAAAAATTAATTCAAAAGGCTCAGGAACTCAGACAGCACGGATTTACTACCGGCGAAATTGCTGATGAACTCAATGTAAGTATGGACACTGCAAGATGGTTGACCTTGCAAAAACCAACCGAAGTAAAAGCAGATGCACCAACTGACTTTGCCATTAACTGGAAAAGCATTGGTGGAAATGCTGCACGTTTAAGATATGTCGCCAGTGCATTAAGCGACATGACATTGATTCACGGCGAAGCTGAAGTTGTCTGTGGAATTGCAGTGAGCGGAATTCCATTTGCTACAATGATGTCTGACCTGTTGGAGGAAATGACCGGCGTAGACACTTCCCTTGCAATATTCCACCCTCACAAGCACAGAAAAGACAATGACAAAAGCGATGACGAAGGTACAATAAGTACCAACTTCGGAAGCGTCGAAGGCAAAAAGGTCGTAATTGTAGATGACGTCATCACAAGCGGAAAGACTGCACGTGAAGTAATCCACACCGTAAAGGATTTAGGCGGAGAACCTCTCTGTGTAGTTGTATTGATTGACAAGGCAGGTCTTTCAGAAATTGAAGAAGTGCCTATAGAATCATTGATTAAAGTTAGTAGAATCTAATCTACTAATATTTTCTTATTTTTAACTCTTTTTTTAAAACCAAGGTAAATTATGGATTTAGCGCTACTTGGAAACATGTCAATAATACTTATTACTGCAGTAATAGTGTTATTGGTCTTCAACAAATTAAAGCTGCCAACAATGATTGGTCTTTTTTTTACTGGAATCGTGCTTGGTCATGCAATCAACGATACAAGCCTGATTTCTACCGTTTCAGAACTTGGAGTCATATTTCTCCTATTCATTATAGGTCTTGAGTTTTCAGTTGAGAAATTTTCATCGATCAAGCGCTATGCACTCATCGGAGGTTTCCTTCAGGTATCCATTACAACAATTCTCATATCCGCACTGGGACTGATTTTAGGACTCAACCCCAACTCAGCGTTATTTTTCGGATTTCTGGTTGCATTCTCAAGTACTGCAATCGTCATGAAGATAATGCAGCAAAGACATATCACACATTCAGTTCAGGGAAGGGTAACATTGGGTATTCTGATTTTCCAGGACATTGCAGTAATTATCGTTATACTGATTACTCCCCTTCTCGGAGGACATGAACTGGCGTTCAACAACCTGCCTTCACTTATTGTGAAATGTATAGGGCTGGTTGTCATGTTATATGTCGGCGCAAAATGGTTCATACCTCTTGCATTGAGGGATGCCGCCAAAACCAAAAACAGGGATTTGTTTTTACTTTTGACACTTTTCATCTGTATGGGAACAACATTCGGAACAAGTTTAATCGGAATAGGACCGGAACTTGGAGCGTTCATAGCCGGACTTCTGATTTCAAATACAGAGTATTCCCATCAGACCCTGGGATACATCCAACCGTTCCAGGATGTCTTCATGAGCATATTTTTCATAAGTATCGGGCTGATGGTCAACCTGCATCTTTTCCTTTACAATATCGTGACCATACTGGTCCTTACTGTAATAATTCTAGTAATTAACTTTACTGCAACACTGATTACTGGAATGGCTTTGAAGTTGCCTTCAAAAGTAACAATAAGT
>NZ_CAJOJM010000038.1:0-15754 GCF_905234905.1 Methanobrevibacter sp. UBA188
ATAAAAATATGAAATAACAACCTTTGAATTACTTCCATTTTTTAATATTGTTTGATTAATTTCTGTATCATCTAAATTAAAGGTTCTATTTGTGACATTATTCAAACCTTCTTCTTGAAGAATTTCTGCTGTTATATTGGTTTGCATTTCTTTCACGGTATTTCCTTTACCAAAATCACATATCTCTATTTTTTCATTATTATTTTTATTATATAATGTTACAATGTTGTTGCTTGTGTCTTCAACAGAAAATCCTTCGGGTATTGTGATGGTAGTTTTGCTGAAAGTTGTAATTGCACTACCTACTGTCATTGATTCATCTACAATTAGGTACATTGAACTTAATCCAATAATTGCTATTATAATAATTAAAATCCATCTTTTATCCATTTTCAAACCTTTTTATTTCTTTTTACTGCTTTTTACATAAGCGTCGCAAACTTCCTTTGCTTCTCCTTCCATTACAATTTTTCCATTTTCAATCCAAATGCATCTGTCACAAATTTTCTTGATTTGCCCTATGGAGTGAGAAACAAGAAGCACAGTAACACCTTCTTTCATCATTGATTGGATTTTTGCGTTACTTTTCTTTTTGAATTTGATGTCTCCTACTCCCAATACCTCATCAAGTATTAATATGTCAGGTTTAATTGCAGTTGCAACTGAAAAACCTAATTTTGCTTGCATACCTTTTGAATAATTTTTAACAGGATAATTAATAAATTCTCCAAGTTCTGAAAATTCAACGATTTCATCATATTTTTCTTTAAGGTAATTTTCATCCATACTTAAAAAGGCGCCATTTAGGAAAATATTATTTTTTCCAGTGTAGTTTTTATCAAAACCCGCACTAATTGCAAGTAACGGTGCCACTTTTCCATTAATTTTAACGGTACCTTCTGTAGGTTCATAAATTCCGGATATTATTCTTAAAAGAGTACTTTTTCCAGATCCGTTAAAACCAAGAATTCCTACTCTTTCTCCTCTTTTAACTTCAAATGAAATTCCATCAAGAATTCTAATTTTCCTTTTAGCTTTTTTGTTACGTTTCAGTGTCCTAATAACATATTCTTTAAGGGTATCAATTTTATCTTTTGTAACTTTAAATTCCATTACCAAATCTGTTACTTCAATGGCGACTTCTGAATCCAGTTTTTGCATGGAATTATTTTTATTTCTTTGAAATCTATCCAATACGCCCATAATTATTACCCTTTCTAAATTTCTAATGCTAATTTTTTATCATAAATGTTGAATAGTAAAATGCCTATGAAAAATACTGTAAATGCAAATGCAGCCAAATAAGATAATGTGCTTAAATCCGGAACAACACCATACACAACAGATTCTCTAAAACATGAAATTGCGGAGTATACTGGATTTAGTGTAAATATTTTTTGTACAGTTCCAGGTACGATTTCCATAGGATAGAATAATGCTGATGCATACATCAAAATTAAAGTAAATACATTGTATAAATATCCAATATCTGAAAAATATGTGTTACATACTGCTAAAATCAATCCCACTCCGAATATCAGTATCACTAATAAAAATACTGGTATAATTGCATATATGCTTGTTAAATGGAACTGTGCACCAGTGACTATCATCACTCCAAATAATATTACAAATGAAATTAGGAAGTTAACGAATTCATAACATACTGCACTTACTGAAAACATATATTTTGGAACATAAATCTTCTTTAAAAGACTTGCATGTCTTTTTATAGATCTCATAGCTCCTTTTGTAGCAGAATTATAGAAATCGTATATTAATCTTCCTGATAAAAAGTAAACTGGATAATTTTCAATGGATCTACCGAACAGCATTGAAAAAATTGCAGTAAACACTATCATGATTAAAAGAGGATTAAAGAAACTCCAAAGTATCCCTAATACAGAATCCTTATATTTTGCAGTTAAATCCTTTTTAACTAGTTGTTTTAGTAAAAACTTCTTTTCAGCGACTGTATCAAACATAGTTTAACCAAGTACTTTTTAATTTATTTTCTTCTTCGGGAGAATTCCTCAAAGACTTCATCAATTTCCACACCTTTGTAAACTAAGATTAAAAGTGTGTGGAAAATCAAATCAACAGATTCATATACTAAATTTTCATCATTTTTGGCAGCAAGTAAAACTTCCCCAGCTTCTTCAGCTATTTTTTCAAGTATTTTGTCTTCAGCTTTTTTATCGCTGTCTTGCATTATATTTGATGTGTAAGAATCAATGGGATTGTCCCTTCTTGATTCTAAAACTTCGTATACTTCGCGTATGATTTTATCATTATCCATTTAATCATCATCCTCAGATGCTTGATCTTGTCATCATCAATAATTTCAATATCATTGAATGTTCGAATTCCTGCCCTGTCTGCAGTTTTTTCCATACCTAATTTAATGTCTTGACCTAAATCGACGACATATGAATCCACTGTTTCGTATCCTTTTTGTTTGGATGCTACTGCTCTGTGGTGACCATCAACTAAAATCCAACGGTTTCCAGATTTTACAACAATTGCAGGCTCTGCCAATCCTTTTTCCAATTCATAAGCTCTTCCTTCAAGTTCGTCTGCATAAACTTTGTCTTGTGTAGGTCTCAATTTATTGGTTTCAACAGGCATGTGTTTCAATGTAGTTTTGATTCCGTATAATTGTTCCATGGTCTTTTTAAAGTATTCAACCTTAGTTGGTGTTGATCTTTCGATATGTGATCTTACCATATCTGTGTTTGTAATGATTCCAACTAATGCTCCGTTTCCATCTACAACAGGCATTCTTGAAATTCCTCTTCTAAACATTACTCTTGATGCATCGTTGATAGTTAAATCTTGGTTGGCGACTACTAATTTTCTTGTCATTAAATCTTTAACTGTGTCTGCCCATTCTTTTGATATTATGTCAAATGCAGTAATCATACCAACTAATTTACCATTATCCACTACCGGATAACTGTTGTGACGACTTTCTTTCATTAAATTAATAACATCATCTGTTTTTGTATCTGGAGTAACATTGATAACATTTTTAGTCATATAATCTTTAACATAAGATTTTTTCCCTGCCATGTTCCCATCCTCTATTCAATATTTTCTTTCAATAATTTTACTGTTTCACCAGGGTCAGCTTTTCCACGAGTTAATCTCATTACTTGACCTACCAAGAAGTTGATGGAAGCTTTTTGACCACTTAAGTAATCTTCAACGGCTTTTGGATTTTCATCAATTGCTTGCTTTACAGCAGCTAATACTTCATCGTCTTTTACAACACCGAGTAATCCTAATTCTTCAGCAATTTCTTTTGGAGATTTATCATTATTAGGCATTTGTTCGATGATTTTATGACCTGCTTTTGCTGTAATTTCTTTATCTTGAAGCATTTTTAAGAATTCAATCAAATCATCAGATGTAATTCCACTGTCTGCAAAGTCTAATTTATTATATGAAAGAACTCTTTTAAGTTCATCTCTCATAATTTTAGCTGCAAATTTAGAATCGACTTCTTTCACGACTTCTTCATATGCAATTGCTAAATCGAGTTCTGATGTTAAAACTTTCGCTGATTCTTCATCAATATCATAATCTTCAACAAATCTTTTAACTTTGTTGTGTGGAGCTTCAGGCATGGTTTCTAGAATTCTTTGAATGGTTTCATCACTAATTTTCATTGGAGGTAAATCTGGATCTGTAATGAATCTGTAATCATCAGCATCTTCTTTCATCCTCATTCCAACAGTAATCATTTGTGATTCTAGGTATGCACGAGTTTCCTGTTTTACTTCAACTCCTCTTTTCATAAGATTTTTCTGTCTTACAAGCTCAAATTTCAATGCTTTGTAAGCACCTTTAATGGAATTAACGTTTTTCATTTCCACTCTGTTTCCTCCATTGATGGAAATGTTAACGTCAGCTCTCATGGTACCTTCTCCACGAGCTCCTCCACTATATTGTAAAACACGTATTAGTTCTTTTAAAAAGTTTCTAGCTTCTTCTGGAGATTTTATATCTGGTTCTGTAACAATTTCGACTAAAGGAATTCCGGAACGGTTAAAATTAACAGTACCTCTGTCTGGTTTAAATTGACCAGGGTCCTCTTCAGCGTGTATTTCTCTGATTCTAATTCCGTTCAATTCTCCATTAATTCCAATAGGAACTGAAGTTCTTTGATAACCTGAAGGTAAATCAGGATAATCGTAATGTTTTCTCATGAAATAGATTACATCTTGATCAATTTCACAGTTAAGCATCAAAGCTATCATCAATGCATTTTCCAATGCTTTTTCATTTGTTGGATGTGGTTTAGCACCTGGTTGGTTCAAACAGATTGGGCAGATGTTTGAATTTATTGGTGCGTCCTGATAATTGGTAGGACAATCACAGAATAATTTTGATTCGGTTTCTAATTGTACGTGGATTTCAAGTCCACACATCATATCAACATCGTCACTAATAATAATTCCTCCATGGGATAATTTTTATATTAACTTTATATTTGTTTATTTCAATTTATAAATATTGTTAATACCATTGTTTTAGTTTTCATTGTTAAAATCTGTTAAAATTAATAAATTATTATGGTATTTTTTTAATGTTATAGATTAATTTTATTAACTTATATTTTTTAAAATAATCTAATATTCGACTTATTAACCTATTTTAATAAGCTTATTTAAAAGTTTTTATTAATCGAAATTAATATTTATTTTTTAATGATTCCTTAACATATCTTTTAATAAATTTGTCAAGTTCCGGTGAAACATCACTTTTTTTCTCACCTAACTTACTTTTATCTGTAAAAGTTCCTTTCAGTTCACGTCCTGCCCATTTAACTTCTTCTTCGACTCTTTTACCATATTTTGTCCCAAACATTTTAAATAATGGGAATTTGGTTATTCCATTGGCTCCGCTTAATATTAATATTCCAATATTTGCAAGGTTATCGATCCATGTTCCACATATTATTTCAATATCTGGAAATGCAAGTCTGACTTGGGCTACGACTTGGGCATAATAAATGGATGCAGGTTGGGATGAGTTTGCATAAATAGTTTCTTTATGTGGATTTAGGGAGTAGAATATTACTCTGTCAATTTTATGATTTTTGATATAATCAATAACATATTGGACATCATCTAATGTTTCACCAAGTCCTAATATTATTGTTATTGCTTTTTTAAATCCTAAATCTCCGGCTACATCTAGCATATTGCTTATATCATCTAATTTTTTAGAAGGACAAACTTTTTCATGGATTTGTGGATTCGCTACTTCAACAGCTCCGGTTATTCCTTTAATTTCTGAGCCGTATTCATTTAATTCATCTGTTATTCCAGTATTTAACCAAACTCCTTCGCCGGTAATGTCTTTTATTGTTGTTGCAATTTCTTTTTTCTCCTGTGTCGTGAATGATTCATATCCTCCGGATAAAAATTCAATATTCCAGTCAAGACGTTTGCACATTTCTGCTTCTGCATAAATATTGCTTATGTTTCGTCTGGCTTTTTTGGGGTCTTTAATTTTGTTTTTTTGTGTTGACATATAACAAAAAGCACAATCTCCCTTATCACACCACCAGGATAAGAAAACAGCTCTTTCAAGTGTAATTAAGTTTCCATGATGTTTTAAAGTTGTTTCATTAGCTTGTTTAAGCATATCAAATATGTTAGAATCCATGTTTTTATATTGATTCTTAAAGTTTATATATTAGTTCATATAATCTATTATTGTAAAATTATTTTGTTTTTTCCAATAAAGTGGAAAAAACCAAAAGCTTTATATACTATGCTATGCATAGTTATTATTACTGTTTAAAGTCTTTTGATTTTTAAACATGGGTTTTATTTGGTTGAGTAGATGGGTTATTATATGCCATCGTAGCTCAGTAGGTAGAGCGTTCGGCTGTTAACCGATTGGTCACAGGTTCGAGCCCTGTCGATGGCGCTTTGAGGGCCCATAGCTTAGCCAGGTAGAGCGTCCGGCTCATAACCGGAAGGCCATGGGTTCGAACCCCATTGGGCCCATGTTACTAAAACTTTATTTATATGTATGCTCCGGTGGTGTAGTCCGGCCAATCATTTCGGCCTTTCGAGCCGAAGACTCGGGTTCGAATCCCGGCCGGAGCATTAAAAAATTTGTTAAGATTTTTAATGGTTTCTATAGTATCCTTTCTTTTTTATAAGCGGGGGTGCCCGAGAGGCCAAAGGGGACAGGCTTAGGACCTGTTGACGCAGGTCTACCAGGGTTCAAATCCCTGCTCCCGCACTTTAACATATTTTTTTATTTGTACTCATGCCGGGGTAGGGTAGGTGGTCATCCTCCGGGACTGTGGATCCCGGGACTCGGGTTCGAATCTCGGCTCCGGCCCCATTTTATAAAAACTTTTTTTTTAAGATTTTTTCATTACTTTTCAGATGCTCTCTCATTTAGTTTATATATGTTGTTTTTACAAATTATTGAGTATAAGGTGTTAATATGGCTAAAAAAGGTTCAGCCGAAGAAAGGGATTTGGTACATAAACTTTGGGAAAGGAATTTTGCAGCTATGAGGGCTCCAGCATCTGGAGGTGCAACTAAAAATCCATTACCTGATGTTGTAGCTGGAAACGGTAAATTATATTTGGCAATTGAGGTTAAAACGACTACTAAAGATAAAGTTTATATTGATGCTCCTCAAATTGAAGCACTTTGTGAATTTTCAAAAATATTTGGTGCGAAGGCTTATATTGGAGTTAGATTTAAATACACTAAATGGTTGTTTTTAGAACCTAAAAATACTCCTCGTACTCGTAATGGAAATTATAAAGTAGAAAAAGATTATGCTCTTGAAAAAGGCTTTGAAATTGATGAAATAGCTGGAATTGATAAACAAATGAAATTTTAACTAAATGGTAATGTTTATATATAATTAAAATATATCTATTATTGTATGTTATATGTGGGGTTATGGTGTAACCTGGCATCATCTGGGACTCCAGTTGTCTTTGAAGAAATATACGCGTAACTGAACAGTATCCGTTGTGATGATCAATTGGAGTACTGAGGCAAGAGAAATCCCAGGATCGGGGTTCAAATCCCTGTGACCCCATTTTTCTACAAAACTTTTTTTTCAAAAATTTTAATTACTTTATTGTCAATATTATTCTTCATGAGTTCTAATGATATTATTTTTATTTTAGGTTTTAATTACGATTCTAATTGTTATTTGATTAATGGCAATACTTTAGTGGATACTGGTGCGGGAGATAATAAAGATTATTTATTCTCTAAACTTCGTGAAAATGGTGTTGAACCGGAGAATATTGAATTAATTATCAATACTCACTGTCACTTTGACCATATTGGTGGAAATTATCTGTTTCCAAATGCTAAAATTGCAGTTCATAAAGCGGATGCAATTTCAATGAAAAATGAAGATTCTTTAGGCACATCAATGTCTGCCTTTTCTCATGAGGGCAATTCGAAAGTGGATATTGAGCTTGAAGATGGTGATGAAATTTCAAATTTTACAGTCATTCATACCCCTGGTCACACTGCCGGCGGAATCTGTTTATGGGATGGTGAAAACTTAATATCAGGCGACACTATCTTTGCTGGTGGTGGAGTCGGTAGAATGGATATTGGCGGAAACTATGATGATATGAAAAATAGCGTTGAAAAATTGACAAGGTTAGATATTAAAAATATCTATCCCGGCCATGGTCCTATTGTAGAAAATAATGGAAAAGAACATATTAAAATGTCTTATTCTCTACTTCTCTAATTTTTTAGAAACTTTTTTAAAGTTTCCTCTTTTAACAAGAACGGAAACTTTCTCTCCACGGCTAATGGTATTGTCCGGCTGTGGAATAACTAATTTTCCGTGTTGGTACGTAGCAATAATAATGTATTCTTTTGTTGGGGAAATGTCTTTAAAACGTTTTCCTATTATTTTATCGTTAGTTATTGTCATATCAAGGATTTCAGCATCTCCTTCCCCAAGTGTGATTAATTCAGCAACATTTGGTCTTGTAACGATTTTTTGAAGATATCCTGCTGCTGTAATCTCTGGACTGATTACTTGGTCTATTCCAACTTCCTTAAATGCTTCTTCGTGATCTGGATTACTTACACGTGCAATGATATTTGGAACGTCATATTTTCTAACGAGAATACATGAAAGTAAGTTTGCTTCGTCATTTCCGGTTGTAGCAATAAAGAAATCAGCATCCTCAATATTACTTTCTTCAAGCAACTTGGAACTGGTTCCATTTCCACAAATAACCAATGCATCAAGCTCTGCTGCAACTTCGCTACATAATGACTCGTCACTTTCAATTAATGTAATGTCATATCCATCTTCAATTAATAAATTTGCAAGTGCAAGTCCAACACGACCTCCACCCATAATGATTACATACATTAAAATCGCCTCAATTATATTTTGATAATCAATATTTATTTTAGGACATTATAAATATTATCTTTTGAAAATTTCAAAAAATGCTCTTAATGTAATTAATACTGGATATATTTCCAACCTTCCGGTCCACATGTCGAACATGCTCACAATTTTTATTATTGGATTTAATGTGTGGTTGACTATTCCAAGGTCCAAACCGTTGTTACCTTGAAGGGACATTGCTGCAAATAAGCTTTTAAATGGGTCATAGCCATATAGACAGAACAAAGCCCATGTAAACATTATAAACATCAGGTATAAAGTAATGTAATTTCCCGCTTGTGATATTGCCTTTTCAGGAATTTTGTGACCATTTAATTTAACCGCAACAACACGGCCTTCAGGGGATAAAATTTCTCTGATGTGCCTGTATATTCCCTTGAAAAATGTAATCATTCTCACAAGTTTTATTGCACCTACAGTGGATCCGTTTGATCCCCCAGTCAGCATCAAACACATTAAACAGATTATGACAAACGGTGGCCAACCTGCCATTTCAGCAGGCATTGCAACACTTGCACCGGTGGTTGTGATTGCTGAAACAACTGTAAATAACAAATCTATCGGCACGATGTTTGAGATAAAGTAAAGTATTACAGTAACAAATGCTATTACTCCAATTATTACTTTGAATTGCAAGTCATGAATTAATGATTTTCCTCTTGTTTTAATAACCTTATAATGCACTAAAAAGCTGGTAGCTCCTAAAATCATTAAAACAATTGAAATAAGGTATATTATATCATTTTGATAGTAGCCCATATTGGCATTTTTTATGCTCATTCCGCCGGTTGAAATTATATGGAATGAATTGCAGATTGAATCAAAAAGAGGCATTCCGGCTAAAACGTATAATATCACTCCAAAAACGGTATAAATTGCATAGATTTCCAATGTTTTTTGCAGTGTGGTTTTAATACTTGGTTTAATCCTTTCATCACGAGCTTCTGATTGGTAAAGTTTTGATGAAACGGATCCTGGTTTTGTCAAAACACCAATCACCATAACAACAACTCCCAAACCTCCAATCCATTGTTCGAGAGCTCTAAAAAATAAGATACTATGAGGTAATATTTCGACATCTTCAAACATGGTTATTCCGGTACCGGTTAATGCGGACATGCTTTCAAAAACACCATCAACAATCGGTATGTTTGTAGATAATGTAAAGACAATCCCTCCGATAATACTTGCCCACAACCATGCAAAGGATGAAATCATCATTCCATGTTTGAGCCGCATTTTTTTAGGTGTAGAATTTTCAAAATATTTTTTAAAAGCAACTCCTAAAGCAATAGAAATCGCTGCAGGTATTACAAAGCTAATGACATCAAATTCAAAGTATATTAAATCGAATATTAACGGAACAAGGCACATTATTCCGATTCCTATCATAAGATACCCTGAATCCCTTGCAACAATTAACAAATCACTTTTAGTTATATACCTCATTATTGTATTACTTTGAATAAATATCTATATAAATTTATAAGTAAGAAAAAAATTATAATTATAATAATAAGTAGGTAAACTTTATGGACCGCAAAACTATATTTTTATTGATATTTAGTGTAGCTATTTTACTCGTAATGTTGTGGTTTGTTGGTATTGACCAAGTTATCGATGCTTTAAAAATGGCAAATCCACTTATCATAGCGTTAGCTATTCTAACTCAGGTTTTTACTTATTTTCTATATACTTTGCGTTGGCAAATTCTTAATAAGCTCACTGATAAGGATGTTTCAATTAAAGAATTGCTTCCGATGGTGCTTGTTGGTCTTGCAGTAAATAACATTACTCCGTCTGGACGTGGTGGTGGAGAGCCTGTAAGGGCATATGTTCTTGCTAAACGTAAGGACTATCAGTTTGAAGAGACATTTGCAACTGTTGTGGCCGATAGGGCGTTGGATACATTTCCATTTGTTGTATTGGCAGCCATTACAATTGCCGCAATGGCATTGTATTTTAATTTTGATACATGGTTGCTTGTTGTAATGGTTTTGGCAGTTATTGCAATTGTTATTGTTTTGATGGTCATCATTTACATGTGTATTAATCCTGGTTTTGGTCAAAGAGTTGATGGATGGATTATTGGTCTTGTTAGAAGATTTTATAAGAAAAATTCTGAAGAATTGGAGCAAAAGATACATGATGCAATTTTAGGATTCCAGGACACAATGAAATTATTGATTTCAAATAGAAAGGTCATGTATTATACTATCCCATTGTCTTTTGTAATTTGGATTTTTGAAATTATCAGGGTTTATTTGGTATTCATGTCATTTGGAGCCAATGTAAGTCTTATTACTATTGGTGAAGTATTCATTGTCGCATCATTGGTAGGTATGATTCCACTTCTTCCAGGTGGTTTGGGAGCTATTGATGGGGTGATGATTATTTTCTACTCTGCTGCAGGTATTTCATCTTCAGTAAGTGCTGCAGCAACTGTTGTTGAAAGGTTAATTTCCTTTTGGATGGCTACAATTATCGGTTTGGTAATATTGCCTTATTATGGTTCATCAGTATTAGATAAGGTGTCAGCATCATCATCTGGTGAAATTGAAGAATCAATAAATGAGGAAACGGACGATATTGATAAATAATTCATATATTTTCACACTTTTTTTGTTTAATTGGAATGTAATTTTCAAATAGAAAACTTTATTTTAATAATAAAATATATCTTTAAATGTTGTAGGAAATTAGTTTAATTTATAATTTTTTTTAAATTATTTTTTTTAATCTAATTTTCAACGAACTTAATGGTGAAAAAATGGAAATTAATGGCGTAAATATACAAGATACCTTTGCTGAAGGTTTCGGAATTAAAGTATCTAGATTAATTATTACTGCAGCTACTAAACATTTAGCTAAAATTGCAGCTACTGAAGCTACTGGATTTGCTACTTCAGTTATAGGATGTCCTGCAGAAGCAGGTATCGACCAATATGTTCCTCCAACTGAATCTCCGGATGGAAGACCTGGTTATGCAATTATGATTTGTCACATGTCTAAAAAATCTTTAGGCGGACAAATTATGGACAGAATCGGACAATGTGTTTTAACTGCTCCTACTGCAGCAGCATTCAACGCTCTTGAAAGTGAAGAATCCTTCCCAACAGGAAAACAACTCAAATTCTTCGGTGACGGATATGAAACTGAAAAAGATGTAAATGGTAAAAAAATGCACGTTATTCCTATCATGTCTGGTGAATTCTTAGTAGAAGATGAAATGGGATGGAAAGATGGAGTAGCTGGTGGAAACTTCTTCATTATGGCTGACAGTCAAATGGCTTCAATCGTTGCTGCTGAAGCTGCTGTTGATGCTATTCACGCAGTTGCAGGTGTAATTACTCCTTTCTCCGGAGGTATGGTTGCTTCTGGTTCTAAAACTGGTTCCAAATACTCTTTCATGAGTGCATCTACCAACGAAAAAGAATGTGTAACCTTAAAAGATCAAGTAGATACTGAATTACCAGAAAACGTATTCGGAAACATGGAAATCGTTATTGATGGTGTAGACGAAGAATCAGTTAAAGCTGCTATGAAAGCAGGTATTGAAGCTGCTTGTCAAGTTCCTGGTGTTATCGAAATCGGTGCTGGTAACTACGGTGGAAACTTAGGTCCTTACCAAATTCACTTACAAGACTTATTCTAGAGAGATTAACTCTCTTTTCTTTTTTTTTATTTTAATTCTTTTGATTGATGGCAATAATGTTTGATTTCAAATTGAATTTGTTATTGTTCTATTCTTATTGGTTCTTTTTTTTTAAGTATAAGTGGTCTATCAGCTTTGACTATTATATCTAAAATGTAAGTAAAATTGCTGTAAAAGATTATATGTATTATTTCTCTAATTCTTTTTTTGTTATTTTGGCAATTTCTTTGTCGGATAAATTTTTTCCAATAATTTCTTCTTTTTTTTCCAGGTCTTTTATCAATAATTCTAATGCTGTATTGTCCGGACCTGAAATAACATGTGAATGAAGGTTATTGACCATCGTGTAGAGGTTATCTAAAGATTTTTTAGCATCAGGATGGCTTTTTAAGTAATCTCTAAAATTTTTACCGTCTTGCAGGTCTTTTGTTATAATTCTGCGTCTGAGTGGTGTTTCAATTCCTGGAATGTGGTAATCAATGTTTTCTAGAGTGCAGTTGTGTTTGCTTATGACTTCAAATTCGTCATAGATTTCATCTGATGTGTGTCTGACTGTTAACCTTAAACTATGTGGTTTTGCTGATTGATAATATAGGTCTTTTCCACCAACTATTTCTGGTGAAACAATTTTGTTTGCTCCTGCTCTTTTAAGTCGGGATTTATTTTCAAGTTTACTGCATCTTGATACAATCCATGCATCAGGATTGGTTTCTCTGACTGTTAAAACAATAAATAAATTTGTCACATCATTTCCAATACTGATAATTACACTTTGGCATTTTTCACCAGCTAATTTTGCAATTAAATTATTTTCAGTTGCATCTTCATTAATGACAACAACAGAATCATTTTCTTTAATATTGGCACTATTCTCTTCGTTTTTTTCAATTAGGATTACATTCTGATTTCTTTGTATAAGTTCTTCAAGAACTACTTTTCCAACTCTACCATATCCACAAAGGATGTAGTATTCATCCATTTTATCAATTGCATTCATTTTTCGAACTCCCTTCGAATATTTCCCCACTTTTTCCTGAAAATTTGTTAAGATAACGTTAAATACATATGCGAGTAATACTACTCCGCCTAATGCCAATGTTGTTGCAAATAGTTTTTCAATACCTGTATCCGGTATGTAATCTCCATATCCTACAGTTGTCATTGTAATGACCGCATAATAGATGGAATCAATTGGACCCAGACCCAATATGATGTATGAACCGATAATTCCATAGGCGAATAATAGTGCTATTAATGCCACGCCTGTAGCTGCATATCGTGTAGGCAATCTTGTCAAAATTTTTCGTGTGATTTTTCTCATATGCTTTTTCCTTATATTTAAGATAATTATATTTATATCCGATACTTATATTTAATTTAAGGTGATTATTTGCATCCGATTGATATGATGGTTACAGACTATAATTGTGAATATTTGGGATTATCAAGGTTATGCTTGATGGAATCTGCGGGAAAATCTCTTGCTGAAGAGGTTGGTAAAATTGCAGTTTATACTTTTGCCAAGCCTGTAAAAGTTGTTATTTTCACAGGTTCTGGTGGAAATGGTGGTGATGGATTTGTTGCAGCACGTTACTTATTAAACAGAGGGTATGATGTTGATATTTATATGCTGAAAGAAAATATTCGTTCTGATGATGCAAAAACTAATCTGGAAATTTTAGAAAATATGAAACCTCGCTTGTCACGTTTAAACATTTATAATTTAAAAACTCTTGAAGATATCAATTCATGCGAAGTAGCTCAAAGCAAAGATTCGGAATTCGTTATTGTGGATGGACTTTTAGGAACTGGGATCCACGGAAAATTGCAAACAAATATCAAAAGGGCAATTGAAATTATTAATGAATCCAATGGAATTACAATAAGTGTTGATGTGCCTTCTGGAATGGATCCTTTAACTGGTGAAATAAATGATTTGGCAGTGGTTCCGGATTATACAATAAGTTTTCATAAAATTAAAACTGGTGTGAGGGATGCCGATGAAGAACTTGTTGGAGGTCTTGTAACTGCAGATATTGGAATTCCGTTCGAAGCAGAATATTTCGTTAATTATGGTGATTTTTTAAGGCTAAAAAATCGTGATTCATCATCTCATAAAGGTAATAATGGTCGTTTGCTTGTAATTGGTGGAAGTAAAGATTATTCCGGTGCTCCAGCTATTGCAGGAATGGCTGCAATTGGGGCTGGAGCCGATTTGGTTTATGTTGCTTCCCCTCAAAATGCTGCTGAAGCCATTAAATCAACCTCTCCAGATTTGATTGTGAAATCATTGGAAGGTGATAAATTATCTTTAAAACACTCTGATGAGATTTTATCTCTTGTTGATAATGTAGATTCGGTTTTAATTGGTCCGGGTGCAGGTATTGATGAGGATACTTCAAAGTTATTCAATATTTTGGTTACAAAAATTAAAAAACCTATTGTTTTGGATGCTGATGCGTTAAAACAGGTTGAATTGTCATTAATTAAAAATCGTGAAGATATAATTTTAACACCTCATATTTTTGAGTTCAAATCATTTTTTAAAGTTGAGAATGATTTAAAATTGGATATTGATTCATATGACTTTTCTAAAGTTGATGAGAATATTACCGAATTCCAAAAGATTATCCGGCAAATTAAAGGAACTGTTGTTGTTAAGGGAAAATATGACTTGATATTGTCTGGCAACAAGTTTAAAATCAATAAAAGTGGTAATGCTGGAATGACTGTTGGTGGAACTGGTGATGCTTTGGCTGGCATTTCTGCCAGTTTATTATCTCAGGGATTATCTTCTTTTGACTCAGCCAGTTTGGCAACATTTATCAATGGTCTTGCAGGTGATGAAGCGTATAATATTAAAGGTAATGGATTTTCAGCTACTGATTTGGTTTCATACATAGGCAGTGTGATAAAAAATGGATTATGTTAAGGGAATTTTTAAAGCAAGGCCAAATAGATTCATAGCAGAAGTTGAGGTTGATGGCAATTTGGAAATTGCTCATGTCCCAAATACTGGCAGATGTAAGGAACTTCTAGTTAAAAATGCTATAGTTTGGCTTAAGCCGTCTGATAATCCAAACAGAAAAACAAAATTCTCACTTCATTTTGTAGAAAATAAGGGTGTGTTGGTATCACTTTACTCACAGCAAGCTAACAGTATTGTGTATGATGCTGTTGTTGAAGGTAAAATAAAGGAACTTTTAGGTTATAATCATCATCAAAGAGAAAAAAGTGTAGACAATTCAAGGATAGATATATACTTGGAAAATTCAAATGGTGATTCCTGCTTTGTAGAGGTGAAAGGGGTTACTCTAATAATTGATGGTGAAGCGAGATTTCCGGACGCTCCAACTGAAAGGGGTGCAAAACACCTTAGGGAATTAATTAAACTTAAAAAAGAAGGAAATCGCTGTTGTGTGTTTTTCTTGATTCAACATCCTGCAGGTGAATTTTTCAGACCGAACTGGGAAAATGATCCTATATTTAGTCAGACATTAAACGAAGCATATGCTGAAGGTGTTGAAATTCTTGTTTATAGGTGTGATAATCAGTTAAGCGGTATTGAATTAATTCCCGAGCCTTTAGATTTTGATTTGGGAAAAAGTCTCTCCGATAGCCTCGTTGATGACTAATGTTGCAATATTGTCATATTGT
>NZ_CAJOJM010000039.1:0-13431 GCF_905234905.1 Methanobrevibacter sp. UBA188
CAGATGGTACCCATCAAGCAAAACATGCAACAACTGCGGATACTACAACAAAGACCTAAAATATGAAACAGAATGGAAATGCCCACAATGCCAAAAAATACATGACCGGGACATCAATGCAGCTAAAAACATTCTAAAACAAGGATTAACAGATTTGATCGATGAAAAAATGAACCTCTGGAGCAGGGGGGATAGCACGGTAATTCTACTCTCGTGGGAGAGTATCAGCCCGTGAAGTAAGAATCCTCGACTTCTCCAAAGTCGAGGTAGTTCAATTTTTGTCAAAAATTAATTTATCAATTATTTCCATATCCAGGTTTTCTTCGACAATTTCGGCCAATCTGTTTAATGAATAGTCTTTTTGAGTTTCGTAAGGATCTTCTCCATATTTTGCTTCAAGACCTTTTTTAACTCTCAGATAATTTAGAAATTCTCTTCTAAAGTTATAATTATGGAAAATTCCATGGAAATAGGTTGCAAAAACGTTTCCAAATGATGCGCCATCAATCAGACCATCTTCATTGTTTCCTTGCCCTTGCTTTATGTTAAGCAATGGGGAGGAATCTAACAGTTTTGTGGTACCTTCATGGATTTCATAACCTCTGACTTCTTCACCAGCAATATTTTTGAATATTTCTCCTGCAATTCCATTAATCTTTTCAGGTATTGTTGCAATTGATTGTGTAACTATTTTATCGGCTCTTGAAAATTCTGATTCAATATCAAGCAATCCTAAACCTTCAATTGTTCCATGTTTTGATTCTTTTTTCTCTTCATCATGGATTATCTTTCCCAATATCTGCAAACCGCCACAAATTCCTATTATTGGTATTTCGGATGATTTGGAAATAATTTTGTCTGCTAGTCCACTTTCACGTAATGCATACATGTCTTCTGTTGAATTACGTGTCCCTGGAATTAAAATAGCATCAACATCACCAATTTCATCATTAACTCCAATCATCTTAAGGCTTACATCGCTTTCATATTCGAAGGGATCAATATCTGTGAAATTCGCTATTTTCGGAAGTCTGATTACTCCAATGCATATGTCATTGTCTTCGCTAAAAACATGTGTGGTCAATGATGCGGAATCTTCTTCTGGCAATTTTAATGTTTCATCATATGGCAGGACTCCCAAAACTGGTTCTCCTGTGATTTCTTCAATTCTATCGAGTCCTGGCTTTAGGATATCCAAATTACCTCTGAATTTGTTGATTACAGTTGCCTTTAAACGGGACCTGTCGTAATCGTCTAGAAGAACATATGTTCCTGCAATGGCTGCAAAAACACCACCCATTTCGATATCTGCAATTAAAATTACATTGGCATCGGCCATATGGGCTATTTCCATATTTGCAATGTCCTGTTTTCTCATGTTGATTTCAGCAGGTGAACCGGCACCTTCAATGACTATGATGTCGTAATCTGCAGATAAAATATCAAAACTTTCTTTGATGGCTTTTAAGGCAGTATCATGATATTTGTGTTGATAGTCATAGAAATTCATATCTCCAATTGATTTTCCTTGAATAATCACATTGGAAGTAAAATCTCCTTTTGGTTTGAGTAAAACGGGATTCATGTGTATGCTTGGTTCAATCATTGCAGCTTCAGCCTGTAACATTTGTGCTATTCCAATTTCGCCGTTTTCCTTTGTGGTGTATGAGTTTAAAGACATATTTTGTGATTTGAAAGGAGCTACCTTATATCCCCTATTTTTATATATTCTACATAAAGCTGCTACAAGCATGCTTTTTCCTGCATTTGATGATGTTCCTTGAACCATTATACATTTTGTCATGTAATAAAGTATTGAATTAATGTTATAAATAATTTTAAATTTTGAAAGAAAAAAAGTCATTTTGGATTTAATCTAATTTGAAAAATGTGTCGTTTTCGTTTTATTCGAAAAAGCAAATTTGATATAATCAGGGGGTTTTAATACGTCTGAATATAAAACTTTTTGAAGTAAAACTTTTTAACACATTAATCAAATTCGATTAACAGAAATTAAATATTGTAATTTAATCCTGTAATATTATATATTATTATTTATTGTATATATTTATTGTTTTTAAGTGTAAATTATTTTTTAATTTAGTAAATTTAACTTTTAATTTATTATTTTGATAAAAATTAGTTAATTTCATAATTTTGAATATAATGATATAAATTAACCATATGTTCGGTAATGTGTTTCTTGAATTTGATTGGGATTCTCATGACACTTTTATTTTTCTAACTTTTATTTACTAAAATAGAAACCTTTTTATATATTTAATAAACAATATTTAAATAGTATATCAAACTTAATTTTTTAATGATGAATTTATTAACAGAAGTGAGGTTTATTTTATGAAATTTGAAGAACAAGAATCAATTGAAGAATCTTCAAAAGAAGTTATAGTTGAAAGTGAAGAACAAGAATCAATTGAAGAATCTTCTAGTGAAGTTACAGTTGAAAATAATGTAAATGAATCAACCTCTGATGATGAAACTCAACCTATGTTAGATTATGATAATATTAAAAGTTCACAGGACATTGATGTCCCTCCTTTATTGATTGATCAGGTTATTGGGCATGAAGAATCAATTGAAACAATTAAAAAGGCTGCTAAACAAAGGAGAAATGTTTTATTAATTGGAGATCCTGGTGTTGGAAAATCCATGCTTGCTAAGGGAATGGCACAAATTTTGCCTCATGAAACCTTACAGGATATTTTGGTTTATCCGAATATGGAAGACAATAACCATCCGTTAATCAGAACCGTACCTGCAGGTGAAGGTAAAAAAATTGTAAAGGCAACTAAAAGTTCAGCTAAAGGTCATGAAGAAAGGAAAACTATCATTACAATGTTTGCAATTGGTGGAGTGCTGGTTATTGGATTCATGTATGGAAGATTGTTGGAATCCATTATTGCAGCTGCATTAATTTTACTTATATCAATTCAAATCAAACCTAAAACAAATAATATGTCTCCTAAATTATTGGTAAATAATGAAGAGTCAAGATTTGCTCCGTTTATGGATGCTACAGGAGCTCATGCAGGAGCTTTATTAGGTGATGTTCGCCACGACCCATATCAATCAGGGGGTCTTGGAACTCCAGCACACGAACGTGTTGAGGCTGGAATGATTCATAAGGCTAATAGAGGAGTTTTATACATTGACGAAATTGGTACTATGTCAATGAAAACTCAACAAGAGCTCTTATCTGCAATGCAGGAAAAGCAATATTCAATCACTGGTCAAAGTGAAAACTCCAGTGGAGCAATGGTCAGGTCACAGGCAGTACCATGTGATTTTGTCCTTGTAGCTTCCGGTAACCTACAGGTTCTTGAAGGGATGCACATAGCAATGAGGTCTAGAATCAGAGGATACGGTTATGAGGTATTCATGAAGGATTACATGGAAGACACTACCGAAAACAGGGAAAAATTGGTACAGTTCGTTGCTCAGGAAGTTAAAAATGATGGAAGAATCCCTCACTTTGCTCCGGATGCTTTGGATGAAATTATCATGGAAGCAAAAAGAAGGTCCGGTAAACAAAACTCTTTAACCTTAAGGTTAAGGGATCTTGGTGGATTGGTAAGGTCTGCCGGAGATGTAGCTATTGAAAAAGGAGCTGACCTAGTTACTGCTGAACATGTATATGAAGCTAAGAGATTTGCAAGAACCTTAGAACAGCAAATTGCAGACAGATCAATTATCCAAAGAAAAGATTACAGTATGGTTTCCGCTGAAGGTGGAAGAGTTGGACTTGTTAATGGTCTTGCTGTTATTGGGGATAGAAGTGGAATCGTTTCTCCAATTGCTGCTGAAGCCGCACCTACACAATCCAAAAGCGGTGGTCAAATCATAGCCACCGGTAAATTGGGTGAAATTGCTCAGGAATCCGTACAGAATGTAAGTGCACTTATCAAAAAATACACCAACAAGGACATTTCAGATTATGACATTCACGTTCAGTTCATCCAGACTTATGACGGTGTGGAAGGGGACTCAGCAAGTGTAAGTATAGCAACAGCCGTAATCTCTGCTGTTGAAGAAATACCAATCGATCAGACTGTAGCATTGACAGGTTCTTTAAACGTACGTGGTGATGTAATGCCAATTGGTGGAGCAACAGCTAAAATAGAAGCTGCAGCAGAAGCTGGAATGAAAAAAGTATTGATTCCAAAATCTAACCTGAAAGATGTTATGATTGAGAAAAAATATGAAGACATGATTGAAATCATTCCGACTGAAACTTTAAGTGATGTGCTTGAAAATATTTTAATTAGCGGTTCTAAAAAAGACTCTTTAATCGAAAAAATGAAAAACATCGGTTCTAGAGTGGCTGAAAAAGTTCCGCAGACAAGTGTCAATAATCCAACAACTAACTAGTTGGATTAATTTTTTTTCTATTTTTTATACAAATTTTTATATATTTTTATCTTCAAAAGGTTAAATTATGAGTAGTTTTAAAATTAGTGCGGCAAAATTAATCGCTAAGGTTGGAGGGCCATTTTCAAAATTAGGTTCAGGCAGCGGTAAAAGTTTTGCAGGGATTATATTTACAAGAATAGCCGGTGTTGATGCAGTTTCAGAATTGTCCAAGGATATGGGTATTGGTTCAATTATTCTTACTGGAACTAATGGTAAAACAACTACTACAACACTTTTAATAAAATTATTATCATCTGATACTCAAATAAGAAGCAGTTTTGAGAGCAATACTATTAATGCTATTGCTTCTGCATTCATTCAACAAAAAGGAGATTTAGGTGTTTTTGAATATGGTATTCGTAATATCAAATATGGAATTCCAGATACAGTTCAAAGGGTGGTTGACCCAATCGGTGTAGTTTATACAACCATCTCTCCGGAACATGCGCAGGTTGCAGGTGTTAAAAATCCGTTTGAAGATTATTATAAAGCTAAAAGATTATTGTCACAAGGAATGAAACGGGGAGTAATCGTAACTAATGCGGATGATCCAAGAACTGCACTGCTTGGATTGGATAAGGAAAAGGATGTAACTGTTAATTATTATGGTATTGAAACTGATGACATTGAAGATATCAATGGAAATGCGGTTGAATGTCCTAGATGTGGTGAAACATTAAACTATTCTAAATTCATATTGAATCACAGGGGAGTTTATACTTGTAGCTGCGGTTTCAAACGTCCTGAATTAAATGTTAAAGTCACAGATGTTGAATTCAATCCTGATTCATGGAAATTGACTATCGATGGGGATTTGTTCAATTACACTGTTTCAAAAAATGTTAAATTTAACTTTGACATAACAGTGCCTGCATTCGGTTTTCATAACATCTATAATACATTGGCTTCAATTACAACTTACGCAACTTTCACTCCTAAGGTTGAAAACATTGAATCCACTTCAAAAAGTGTATTTAACAATTTGGACATGTCATTCATTCCGCCTGGAAGATTTGAAGTTGTCGATATAGGGGGCAAATTCGTAGGTCTCGGTCAGGGTGATAATGGTGATGCTGCCAAAATCAATGCGATGTTTATGAATCAGTATGTAGATGGACCTCTTGAGTTTATTTACACAACTCCTGATGTGGATGAGGAAGAAATCTTTGATGACCATTTTGAAGTCATAAAAAGCATGAATCCTGCTCATGTTATTGTTGTTCCTGGAAGGGAATCAATTGATAAGGCTCATGAGTATTATGAATTAATTAAAGAAGAATTTCCTGATGCTGAGTTTTATCCGTTAAGTTATAGTGAAATGGATGTTAGAATTAAAAAATTAGTTGAACTTGCCCGCAATTCTGACTATAACTATGTAATCATGACAGGTTGTGGTGAGGAACAGGCAATGTGGGAGAGAATAAAAAGGAATTTAATAGATAACTAAAGTATCTATTATCTCTTCTATTTTTTTGTAAAAGTCCAAATCGCTTTTTTCTATTTCTTTAAATGATGCGTCAATGCTGCAGCCGCAAAGGTCTGTACTGCCGATAATGAAATCATTTGAATCTTTTTTAATCAAAATGCCGAAAATTCTTTCTTTTTCATTTGCATATTTTTCAAATTCATCTTCTGAAAGCTTAAAGTTGTAGTCATTGACTGAGTAGATGTCGCATTCATTAATGACTGGGATGAAAGTATACATTCCAGCTGCCAGAAATATGTTTTCATGCTTTAGAATTTTCAGGATTCTTTTTTCGTAGGTATCGTCTTTTTTGATGCCATAATCATCGAATTCCAAAATGTTGTTTGTCCCCATATAGTAATTGTCATGGATGATGGTGGCTACCAAATCTTTGTCTACATAATTATCGCAGGAAGCCCTAATGTTTTTAATAGTTTCATTAATTCTCATTACAAAAAGCCTCGTATTTTTCATATATTGAAAGCATATGTTCAAGTTTATAAATTTCATTGATTCCATCTATACTTTCATGATTTAGTTTGATTTTTTTGATATATTAATTGAGGTTATTTTTGAAAGATTTGATTTTTAATGACGGAAAATATGGATTGATTTTCAAAAATGTAATCTCCAACATATAACTTGTCAGGGTTTTCGGGAATTACTGATGGAGGATAGAAATCATTATTAAAATAGAAATAGTTAACAAATTCTGAAGTGTTCAAACCGACATTATGACCGTTATCATTAGTCACATAAATATTTACACCATATTTTTTCCCATTATCAGTATCCTGCAACTTATAATCATAGGAATAAAGATTACGTCTATTTGTTCCTGAATCCTCATAAGAACAGATTTTAACGATAGCATCAACAGGGTCGGTTGCATAATCAGTATAGTTTCCTCCCCTAAAGCCGTAATACTCATTTGGAATAACTAAAAATTCACCAGTGTTTAACTTACCCACCAAAACAGTTTCATTATAAATCACACCGTATTTTCCATCAGGAGCCTTGATGAAAAAATGACCATAACCGTATTTGTTAAAGATTTTTTGAATCTTGCTAAGGGAATCTGATGAAATATTTTTGGAAGCAAGCATTTCACAAGCAATATTCTCTATATCTCTGGTTTCAGTGTCATTTGAAGAATCTCCACCATGGCTTGCAATCCATCCATCTTCAGTAATCATTGCATGAATGAAATGAGAATCTGGAGCATCTATCTCCTGTACAATAATTTCCTGATTATTCAAGTTATCATTATGTATAAGCACACCGTCATCACCGAATTCAGCATCTTGTCTAAAAGCGAAAACAGTTTCATCTTTTTCCTGAATAGCAAATGAACAGCATTGAAAATGTGATTCATTGAAATCTGAATCGAAATCAGCCTCACCTACATCACTTGCACATATTACAGCGCCAGACAGACAAACAATCAAGCACACGAACAGGAATATTTTCTTGAGATTCATATTATGCCACAACTTATTTCACTAATATGTATTTTATTTAATTTGTAATATAACTTTTCCTAAAATTGAAAATGCTTTCCAAAAATCAATGCTAAAATCAAGAAAATGAACATTCAAGACCAAACAGAGTGCTTCAAAAGGAATATATTGCAGAGAACCAATTTTGAATGACAATCAAAAAAGGATTTAGAAAATCAATAAAGTTTTTGAATGAGTCTTTTTAAACTCATCATAAAATATTAAATTATATATTATTCAAATATATTAATATCTAAAATTTTAAAAATTTTTGAGGATTGAAAAAGATGATTTATTCGACTGAAATTGAGAATATGTGTCCTGTTCGCAAAGGTGCAAATCATGGACCGGCTCCAATTCCTGAAGAAGGTAATTGGGTAAAAGCAAAAGAAGTATCAGATATTTCAGGCTTTACTCATGGTATTGGCTGGTGCGCACCACAACAAGGATGCTGTAAATTAACTTTAAATGTTAAAGATGGAATAATTGAAGAAGCTCTTGTTGAAACTTTAGGATGTTCTGGAATGACACATTCTGCAGCAATGGCTGGTGAAATATTGGTTGGAAAAACTATTTTGGAAGCATTAAATACTGATCTTGTTTGTGATGCGATAAATACTGCAATGCGTGAATTATTCTTACAAATTGTTTATGGAAGAACCCAATCTGCATTTTCAGAAGGAGGACTTCAAATTGGTGCTGGACTTGAAGATTTGGGAAAAGGTCACAGAAGCCAAGTAGGAACAATATTTTCCACAAAAGAAAAAGGACCAAGGTATTTGGAATTGACTGAAGGTTACATTACTGAAATTGGCCTTGATGAAGATGATGAAATAATCGGTTATAAATATATTAACCTGGGTGTCATGCTAGACCAAATCAAAGATGGTGTTGACCCATTGGAAGCTATTGAAAAGGCAACCGGTCAATATGGAAGATTTGATGACGCAGCCAAAAAAATAGATCCAAGAAAGGAGTGATTACAATGAGTTTATTTGAAAGTTATGAAAGAAGAATTGATCAAATCATTCCTGTTTTAGAAAAATATGATATTAAAGATATGGAAGAAGCAAAACAAATCTGTTTGGATAAGGGATTCGACCCTTATGAAATTGTCAAAGGCGTTCAGCCAATTTGTTTTGAAAATGCCTGCTGGGCATATACTCTTGGTGCTGCAATTGCTGTAAAACAGGGTTGCACCAAAGCATCAGATGCTGCTAAGGCCATAGGTGAAGGATTACAAGCATTCTGTATTCCTGGAAGTGTTGCAGATGATAGAAAAGTAGGTTTAGGTCATGGAAACTTGGCTTCAATGCTTTTAAGTGATGAAAGTGAATGTTTTGCATTTCTTGCAGGTCATGAAAGTTTTGCAGCGGCAGAAGGAGCTATTGGAATTGCAAACTCTGCAAATGAAGTACGTGAAAAACCATTAAGAGTTATCTTAAACGGTCTTGGAAAGGATGCTGCATTAATCATTTCAAGAATCAATGGATTCACTTATGTTCAAACTGAATTTGATTACTTCACTGGAGAAGTTAAAGTAGTTCGAGAAAAAGCATACTCTGATGGTGAAAGGTCAAAAGTAAGGTGCTATGGTGCTGATGATGTAAGGGAAGGTGTTGCTATTATGCATCTGGAAGGTGTTGATGTGTCAATCACAGGTAACTCAACAAACCCAACCCGTTTCCAGCATCCTGTAGCAGGAACATACAAAAAGGAATGCATTGAACAAGGTAAAAAATACTTCTCTGTTGCATCAGGTGGTGGAACAGGCAGAACATTGCATCCGGATAACATGGCTGCAGGTCCTGCTTCTTATGGTATGACTGACACCATGGGAAGAATGCATTCTGATGCTCAATTTGCGGGCTCATCATCTGTACCGGCTCACGTGGAAATGATGGGATTGATTGGTATGGGTAATAACCCAATGGTTGGTGCTAGTGTTGCTGTAGCTGTAGCTGTTGAAAAAGCAATGAAAAAATAAGAGTTTATCTCTTATTTATCTTTTTTTTTATGATTTTTAAAACTGAAAATCTAATTTTAAGGCCTTGGGAAGAAGGCGATGCTGAAAATTTATATCACTTTGCAAAAAATCCTAAAATCGGTCCGATAGCAGGTTGGCCACCACATGAAAGTATTGAACATAGTTTGACCATTATCAATACAGTTTTTAATAAAAAGGAAACTTATGCCATAACATTCAATGAAATTCCAATCGGCTGTGTTGGTCTTTTGATTCATCCTGATGGAAATCATTATTGGGGTGATGGATCAGCTGAACTTGGATACTGGATAGCAGAACCGTATTGGGGTAAAGGTTTAGTTGTTGAAGCTTCAAAAGTTATTATAAGACATGCTTTTGATGATTTGGATATCAAACAGATTTATGCAACATATAGAATTGAAAATACGCAGTCAAAAAGAGTCTTAGAAAAGCTTGGTTTCAGATATTATACTGAACTGGATAACGTTAATTATTTGGGTGAAACATTTAGGGAAGTTGCAATGGTTATGGAAAAATAGTTTTATATATTTTAAGATATTAACTTTATACTAATGACTAGAATTTGTAAAAAATGTGAATTTGAAAATCAGGATGATTATGATTTCTGTGCTAAATGTGGCACTCCATTGGTTGAAGGACTTAAACCTAAACAAGTTTATGTTTACACAGGTCAGCAACCTCAAATCAATAAGAAAGCCGTTATAGTTTCTTATATTGTTACTATTTTTTTATCATGGAGTGGTGTGGTTTTTGGAATTTTAACTAAAAATACTTCATTGAGTGCATTTGCATTTTTTGGTTTTTTCATGCCGTTCTATTTGCTTCAGGCACCTGTCAAAGAGCTTAAAAAGCATGGAATAATACAATTTATTATTTCTGCTGTAGGTGTTGGTTTATCTTTTTATATTATGTTGCATTAATAAAATTAAAAAAAGGGAAATTATACGAAAATAAATCTAATATTTCCCATTAAAATTTGTATTGGAACTTGGAATATATTCATTCCGTTCTTGCTCATTGCAGTATCCACTGCATCTCCTCTATCCATTGTTCCAGGAACATTTTCGTTTCCGGCATAACCGTTGTATGCATCATTTGCACGAATATCGTCTACAATTGTAGTGCCGAATATTGCCTCTGCAGCATCATTGTTTACGCTGGCAATTATATGGGGTGTATAATTGTAGCTGTAAGTCATGATATCACGTGCAGCACCGTAAGGGTCTTTCGGATTGTCTATATGGACATTATGCAATGTTTGGCCTTGAGCATTTACAGAACTTCCTGGATAAACCCAGTCATATCCTATAATGGAAAATTTGGCAGCCATATCAATACTGGCATCTTCTCCTGTATCTTCAGCAACTATCAGAATAGGGCTGACAATTGTTGTTGCCAATGCCGCCAATATTACTGCAACAATTACCAATATAATTAAAGGTATTATTTTCATGTTTTAATTTTATAATTCTTTTAAATATTAATACTTAACTTTTTTAATTATCAAAAACATATTAATTTATATATAAAAATTTTGGTGATATTGTGATTATTGGTGGTTCAGCTTCTCAAGATTTGGCAGCTCATGTTGCTCGTGAACTTGGTGAGGAAGTAAGTTATGTTGAAACTAAAAAGTTTCCGGATGGAGAAAGATATTTGCGAATAAATGGTGAAATTGAAGACGAAGTGACTGTTATCCAGTCAACAGGATATCCTCAAGATGAAAATTTAATGGAATTGCTCTTTATAATTTCCACTCTTAAGGATTTGGGAGCTAAAAAAGTAAGGGCTGTCGTTCCATATATGGGATATGCAAGACAGGAAAAACGTTTTAACCCTGGTGAATCAATTTCAGCAAAGACAATTTGTAATTTAATTCAGGCAGCTGGTGCAGATGAATTCATAACATTCAATATTCATGAGGCATGTGTTTTGAATTTCTTTGATATTCCTGCAAAAAATGTCTCAGCAATGCCTGCTATAGCAGAATACTTAAATAAGAAATATTTTAAGAAATCTGATGAAAAACCATTAATTATTGCTCCTGATAAAGGAGCATATGGATTTGCACAGGAAATTTCTGAAATAATCGGATGTGACTGTACTTATTTAACTAAAGTACGTTTAGGTCCTGATAAGGTAGAAACCAGAATTGTGGATGTCAGATGCGACAGTGAAAGTGACAATACCGTTAATATTGATTCCGTAAAAGGAATGCATGCGATTATTGTGGATGATATAATTGCTACTGGAGGAACTATTGTAAATGCAATAAATATCCTAAAACAGTATGGGGCATCTTCAGTAGACGTATGCTGCGTACACCCGATCTTAACAAATAATGGTGCTACAAGAATCTATGAGGCCGGAGCTAATAAGATAATTGGTACAAACAGTTTATCTTCAGATACATCACGTGTTTCCATTGCAAAAAGTATTGCTGATGCATTGAGGGAATAATATGCCAATTGATAAAGCTAAAATTAAAGAAGAGCTTGTAGATAAATCAAATAATATTTTAGCCAAATATGCTGAAAAGGATATTGTTGAAAGCGTATCAGTAATGAATATGGCTGCTAAAACAGTGTTTTTAGGTTCACTGAGAGTTTACAATGATGATGTTGTATCCAATATAAAAAAAGATTTGAAAAAGGAATTGACAGGTTATGGTGATTTGACAATAAGGGATGAAAAGGTAATCCCTTGCTGTGCTCCAAGATATGTCCATATTAGTTTTAATATTTCTATTGAAAATTAGATATCATGAAGGAATTCAAATTAAATTCTCCCTATAAGCCATTGGGTGATCAACCAAAAGCAATTAATTCTTTAGCTGATGGAATAAATGAGGGAATAAAAGAACAGACTCTTTTGGGAGTGACAGGTTCAGGTAAGACATTTACAATGGCGAATGTTATTGAAAAGGTTCAAAAACCAACCCTTGTTATTTCACATAACAAAACTTTAGCAGCACAGCTATATGAAGAATTTAAGGAATTCTTTCCGGATAATGCAGTAGAGTACTTTGTTAGTTATTATGATTATTACCAGCCGGAAGCATATGTTCCAAGAACAGATACATTCATTGATAAGGAAGCTTCAATAAATGAAGATATTGATATAATGAGGCACTCTGCAACTCAATCCCTTCTTTCAAGGGATGATGTGATTGTAGTAAGTAGTGTAAGTTGCATTTACGGTATCGGTTCTCCTGAAGATTATGGTGAATTTGCTTTTGGAATAGCTGTCGGTGATGTTTATGACAGGTCTGAAATAATAGCTAAACTTATTTTTATGCAGTATGAGCGAAATGACATTGAATTTGACAGGGGTCAATTCAGAGTTAGAGGAGATGTTATAGAAATTAATCCAGTTCATGGAACTCCACCTATAAGAATTGAGCTGTTTGGTGATGAAATCGATGCCATTAGCTTAATTGATAATGTTACAGGTAAAAAGAAGGAAAGCCTTAAAAGATACATGATTTTCCCTGCAAAGCACTTTGTAGTAGGGCAGGACAAAATGGATGTTGCACTTTCAAAAATCAGACAAGAATTAGATGACAGGCTTTTGGAATTAAACTCAATGGGAAAATTGCTTGAAGCTCAAAGATTGGAGCAGAGAACTCGTTTTGACATTGAAATGCTTCAGGAGATGGGATACTGTCCGGGTGTAGAAAACTATTCCATGCACTTGTCCGGACGTAAATGGGGTGAAAAACCGTATTCTCTTTTAAAATATTTCCCTGATGATTTTTTAACAATCATTGATGAATCCCATGTTACTGTTCCTCAAATCAGGGGGATGTATAATGGTGACAGGGCACGTAAGGAAACTCTGGTCGAGCATGGTTTCAGATTGCCTTCCGCTAAGGAAAACCGTCCATTGAGATTTGACGAGTTTGAATCATCAGTCAATCAGGTCATTTACGTATCGGCAACTCCTGGTCAATACGAACTTGCAAAATCAAGAAATGTCGTAGAACAGATTATCAGACCGACAGGATTGGTTGATCCTGAAGTTCTGAT
>NZ_CAJOJM010000040.1:0-12784 GCF_905234905.1 Methanobrevibacter sp. UBA188
TATATTCTTTTTTTCTATTAATACATTAATTACAAGATAATTGGTAATGTTAATATCTTTTAATTGATTCGACATAGTTGTCAATTATCTCAAATAATTCTTCGGGAGTTGTTGTTTTAAATAGTTTCGGTTTGATTTCCACGCTTCTATACTGATTTTTTAAATAATATGCTGCGTGAACTCTCATTTTGGAAATGGCAACTTTTTCAGGTTTATATTTAAAAAGCAGTTCGGTATGTTTTTTAAGCATTTCCATTTTTTCTTCAAGTGTTGCTTTTTGAGGAAGTGTTCCGTCTTCAAGGTACTCCACGCACTGCTTTATAATCCATGGATTTCCAAGGGTTCCTCTTCCAATCATTACTGCATCGCAACCTGTTTCATCAATCATTTCTTTAGCATCAAAACAGCTTCTTATATCTCCATTACCAATCACGGGTATTGAAACTAATTCTTTAACGTCTCGAATAATTGACCAGTCAGCATCAATTCCGTATGTATCAAACTTTGTTCTTGGATGTACAGTTATGGCTGATGCACCGGCATCTTCGGCAATTTCGGCAATTTGGCATGCATTGATATGTTCTCTGTCCCATCCGCTTCTAATTTTAACTGTAACAGGCACAGGTACAGAATCAACAACTTCTGATATGATGTCGTATGCCTTATCAGGTGTTTTGAGTAGCGCACTTCCGGCATTTGCCTTGACGGCTACTTTTCTGACGGGACATCCCATATTGATGTCAATGATGTCTGGGTGCATGTTTTCATAAATGTATTGTGATGCTTTTTTCATTGTTTCGGCTTCAGATCCGAAAATCTGTTGGGAAATTGGTCTTTCGCATTCGGTCATTTCCAGCATGTCCTGAGTTCGGGTATTGTCATGGATGATGCCTCTATCTGACACCATTTCAGTTTCAATAAGTCCGCACCCCATGGATTTTATTATTCTTCTAAAAGTCAGTTCGCATATTCCGGCCATAGGTGCTAGAACAACCTGGTTGTCGATTTTAACATTGCCAATTTTCCATTTCATATAATCACAAATTAGGCTCGAAAATTTAAAAAAAAGTTTTGGAGGAATATTATCCGAATATTCCGCCTAAAAAATTGTTTGAATTGCTGCTAGTATTATTTAAAACCTCACTTACTTGATTTTCATAGGTATTTATGTCTCCTTGAGTGTTTTGAATTTGCTCAATACTATTTGCAAGGTTTTCAATACTGCTGTTTGTAATGTTAATGTTATTGTTTACAGTGTAATTGTAAATAATGTTTACAATAGTTTGGTGATCTGTAACATTTTCTTTTTTTACAGTTTCTTTCACGTCATCAACTAATTTGGATACTTGATCTGAACTGGCATTTGTGTCTTTAACAACTTCTGCCTGTGTGTAAATTTCCTTGTTTGCTGCTTCTTTAACGGTTTCCGGAATTTTCACATTGGTTGCCTCTTCATAACAGTTCATTATTCCTGCAAGTGCAGATTCACCGGTTGCAGTAACTGGACTTGTAACGTATACGTGGCCGCTTTTGATTCCTGCAGATTTTAATGCGGACAGGTACATGTCTCCAGTTATTGTGGTGATTTTATCTTTATCCACGCTAACTTTAAGATCGGCACTGTCCTTTAAATTAACAAGTGCTGAGGAAAATATTTCACTGGAATCATAGGTTCTGCCGGTTATTGTACTGGCAATTTTGTTAACGTCACTTGCTGTAATAATTTTTTCTGCTGCATTGCTTAAATCCAAATTGCTTTGACTTTTAAAAAATGAATCAACGTCAGATTTATAGTTTGTATTCGCATGAGTAGTTTCACCGTAAGTTATAACAACTGAATTTGCCTGACCGGAAAATCCTGCTGGTATAACCATACCTATTAAGATTATAGATAAAATAACCATACCAATAGTAATCTTACGCATATTATCACCTCTTATATAATAGCACATTTTATTTATTTTATTTAGTATTTAAATTTATCTCATATTATGACAATTTTTATTGAATGCTAACTATAATTAACTTTAGTAAGTTTTATATGTTTTCAAGTCAAACTTAAACTTATAGTAAATCTTAATCGATGTTGCTATGTTTGTTATAAAGGTATAAAAGGAGGTGAAAATACGAAAAAACTAGATAATAGGCTATTATTCGCATTAATTATTTCAATAATGCTTTTGTTTTCTATAAGCACAGTATTTGCAGGGAATAATGAAACAGTATCTGATATTGTAGGTACTACTGATAATTTGGATGATGTTGTTCAACTTCAAGACATTCCAGACACCCAGTCTTCGAAATCAGATGAACAAATACTAACAGCAGGTAATAATGTAATTAATGTTGTTAATGTAATGGATTCTTATAACGAAACTGGCAAAACATGGAGTGAAGACGGATTTAATTTAAAGGGTGCTACAATCAAGGTTTATGACTCCTCAGATAATGTGGTGTCAACTGTTAAAACTGATTCAAAGGGTAATGCAGTTATTAAAAACTTAGGTTCTTCTAAATATTCTTTAGAGGTTTCTTATTTAACTTATGAACCCCAAAAGTACGTTGTTGATTTCACTAAAAAAAGCGGTACTGTAGATATTAAGGGAATAATGTTTGTTCCAGATATATTGTTGTTAGTGGATTATAACTCTCACAATGAGAAAGTTGATTTGCTGATGAATATGTCAAGGAGGATTGCATACATCAGTACAACTGATTTTGATAAATCTCGTGCGTGGTTAGTGGAATATGCTAATTATATGCATATTGACATGTTTTCAGAATCTGCTTACAGTGTTTTGACAGCTCAATACTTAAAAGAACTTCTTGCGAGGTCTCCGGCTAATGCAAAATATAATGTTGCATATACTTTCAGTGTATTTTCAAAACAAATTTTGAACAATACTGGAATTCATATTGTAGGAGCTTCAGCAGCTAACAATACTTTTGATACTATTGAGAACACTTATATAGGCTCATATTTCCAGGCTAGGGATATTGCAGAATCAGATATTTTGCAAAATAATATGAAAAATTATCTGAATTATGTAAAACATTTGATTAACCCTAAAAAATATTCTGACCCTACTCTGGATGAAAAAAATGCTCCATTGATGTCTCCTGAATGTGGTTTTTATCATCCTGATTTAGGTTTGTATACTTTAGTTCCTGAAGGAAAATTAATTAATCAATGGATTCGTGAAAATCCAGGTTATACTCACAGTTCTGACGGTAGTTTAAATTGGATGACCGAAAATTATGTTGTATGGTTAACTAATGTATTGGATCCGACAGCATTGTTCAAGAAGTTTGAAAAGGATTATATTGCTAAATTTGGTCCAAAAAAATCATTCATAGCTATCGCTTCTTACTATGGTGGTGAAGAGGTTGCCGATGCACTTATCAGAGGTTATGAAGCTAATGGTAGGCCAGCTTTTAATGTATTTAAAACTGGAACTCAACCTCCAATGTCTTCAATTTTGAATAAGATCGCTTCAATTTCATCTGTTGGTATATCTGCAGTTAATTCATTATGTAGTTGGTCTTTAGATTATGCTAATGGTACTGCTGAACCAGATTTAACTGACATAGATTTGCATGTATTGAAAGGAATTGTTGAAATTTCTGAATACAGCTATCTCAGTGAATTAGGTCCTCAAGTCGAATGGACATTCATGGTTACATATCCAAGTTTCGAAGGAGTATTTGGTCAGGTTGCTTTGTCTTATGTAGATGTTTTTGGTAAGTCTCATGTTATCCAAGAAGGTGTAGATAAGATGGTTAAATTAAACTGTAAATGGGCTGACTTGCATGATTTAAATAATTCCGATAAGAAAGTAGCTATCATGTTGTATAACTATCCTCCGGGAAAAGCTGAAATCGGGGCTTCCTATTTGGATGTTTTCAACAGTACTTTTGAATTGCTTTATCAATTATATATGCAAGGTTACGATATTGGCGGTGACTTTGAATTTTCAAATGCAGTAAATAATACATTCCAATGGATTATAAATGCTAAAGATTCATATTTAATTAATAAAACTCGTCATAACTTGCTTTCATTGCATAATTTAACTCAAATAATATTTGACATGAACAATAAAGGTTCTTGGGCAAAAGGGTTATTAAACACTTATGTCGAAGAGAATTGGGATTATTTGATGGAACATCATCAATTGATTTCATTAAACGACTTCGAAAAGTTAACAGCAGATGTTAAAGATGAATTGTTTAATCAGATGATTTCCTACTGGAAAGACGGTTTAGGTCCGGCAATGGTTTATAAAAATAAGTATATTGTAATTCCTGGTGTATGGTTTGGTAATGTATTCATCACTTTCCAACCTAGTAGAGGTTGGGAAGAGGTTCAAGATTATCACAGTTTAACCATTCCTCCGCATCAACAATATGTTGCATTTTATAAATGGTTGGATAAAACCGCAAAAATGAATGCTATTGTTTCAATGGGTACTCACGGAACTCTAGAATGGTTGCCTGGTATTAACTTGGGTGCATTCCCTGGAGATTGGACATTTGAGTTAACTTTACTTCCAACTGTATATCCTTATATTGTTTCTAACCCTGGTGAGGCTATGGTTGCAAGAGATAGGAGTTCAGCTTTATTGATTACTCACATGACTCCTGCAATGGTATCATCTGAGTTATATGGTAATTATACTGT
The DNA here is from genome assembly GCF_905234905.1 of Methanobrevibacter sp. UBA188. NCBI lineage: Archaea > Methanobacteriati > Methanobacteriota > Methanobacteria > Methanobacteriales > Methanobacteriaceae > Methanobrevibacter > Methanobrevibacter sp. UBA188. The sequence goes on from NZ_CAJOJM010000040.1 coordinate 4,682, forward strand.
ATTGAAAAATTACATCAATTACTATAAAGAACAATTGAGCTTAAATGTAACTAATAATGCTGAATCTTATAAGAATAAGATTTTAAATTTGGCTCCTAGCTTAGGTTTCAGAAACATGTCTAAAAATGAGACATTCCAGGAGTGGATTGACGAATTGCATATCTATTTGGATGATATGGAAAACGACTTTAACACTTATGGTCTTCACCATTTGGGAAAGATCTTAACTGGTTATGAGCTTGCAGAAGAGGTAGTTACAATTGTCACTTCTCAAACAAAAATATATGATCAGTTATTGGAGCTATTGTATCCTAAATTAAGTGGATTGAAATTCTATGATGATATTCAGGGCAATCTTAAGTATGCCAAAGAGGCTGATAGAATAAAATCATTCTTAAAAGAGTATTCTTTACGTTTGGTTAATGGAAGTTCTGCTAAACAATTGAACAGGGAGCTCGGTATTTTAGAGGGAACTGCACTGTATAATTCAACACTTTACTGTGAAGATATTATTTTAAACATTCAAAGAAATAATGAATGGAATGCAATTTTGAGTGCTTTAAATGGAAGATATGTAAAAGCAGGTCTGTTTGCTGATCCTTCTTACGGTGATTCAATTCCAACCGGTTATGACGGTTATGCATCTGATCCTACCAGAATGCCTTCTCATGCAGCGTATGAGTCTGCTGTTAGAATTGTGGATATGCTTTTGGCTAATTACTATGAACAGCATGGAAAATGGCCAGAATTAACTTCATTAATCTTGTGGGGTACAGAAATATCCAGAACTGAAGGTATTGGTGTTGCTGAATTCATGTATTTGCTGGGTTGTAAACCTGTTTGGGCAGATAATGGTAAGGTTTTAGGTGTTGAACAAATACCTATTGATGAGTTAACTGTAACATTGAATGACGGTTCTGTAGTTAATAGGCCTAGAATTGATGTATTTGTAAGTATGGTTACAAACAATAAGGATTGGATTACTTGGATGTTGACTTCAGTTAATTTAGCTGTTAATGCTGCTGGTGAGGATGCATCTAATAATTATGTAATCAAGCATTATGCAGAAAATCCTCATTTGGATAGGTTATTCGGTCTTCCAGGTAATGTTTTAGAAGGTACTGGTATGTCTAATCTTATACCTAATACTGCAGACTGGAGTATTGCATCAGTAAATGAATATGCAATGGATATTTATTTAAATAAAGTATCTTATTCATGGACTTTGGATGAAAAAGGTAATATTCAAGTTAATAAACAGAAAGATGTTTATAAATATTTGCTTGATAATGTGGATGTAATTACTCAAAACTTTGATAGTAGTTGGAGATTATTCGATTCTGATGATTACTATGATTGGTTTGGTGGATTATATAATGCAGCTAATGTATTGAAAGAAAAATCAGGTAAAGATAAGCCTGATACTGCTTTCTTTGATATTAGGAACAAAAATAAATATGTTTCAAGAACTTATCAGGAAGAATTGGAATTCGAAGTTCGTAGTATTCTTTTAAATCCACAATACTATGATCCTTTAGTTAAAACTCCTGCAGGTATGAATGCATATGCTTCCAGATTCCAGAATTTCTATGCAACAACCGTTTTGGGCGGAGAAAAATTAAATAAAGAATTGGGTAATCAATTGGCTGATACTGTACTTAAAATAAATTCTGGTGTTAACAGTAATACGTTAGCAGCAGGTTCTCAATCCACACTTGCTTGGATGGTTTATATGGCTCAACAAGGACTTTGGGATGGAGATGCAAGTACTGTTCAAAAGTTAGTCGATTCTTACATGCAAAGTGTAATTGAGTATGGTGTTGCATGTTGTCACCACACTTGTAAAAACCTTGCATGGAACTCTGAAATTATTCAGTTAAGTTCTTTAACTCCTGCACAAAAACAGAAATTTGCAGAAATTTTAGCTCAGGCAACCGAAACAGATCCATTATATCAAATGGATAAGGAAACTGATAAACAAGGTGCTGAAGGAAATCAAGGCCAAGGCTCTGAAAAGGGTGAAAAAGGAAATCAAAATGCTAATGTTTTAACAAATTCCACATCACAACAATCACAATCTGATGGGTCTAACAGTGGAGGTCAAACTTCTGTAGGTAATGATGCTTCACAATCTGGTGATGCAAAATCAGCAGCTGACTCTTCTAGCTCACAGGATGCATCTTCTGGTGGTGAAAGTGCTGGTGGAGCTAAATCATATGAGATTTCAGAACAATCTGTTGCTAAATCTGCTTCAAGTTCTGCAGAATCAAGCATGCCAATATTTGTTATAATTGCTGTAATTATTTTAATTGCAATTTTCTTGGTTGGTTATGCTAGAGATAGTAAAGATGATTATGATGATTATTAAATTAATCATCAACTTTTTTTTATTTTATAGTAATTTTTAAATATTGTATTTTGTCATAGATTATATTATAATAGAAAATTTTTAAAGTTTGTTTTATCAAACTTTCAATTAAAATTTGATGAGGTATAATATGAGTAAAAAAATTAATATTTGTTTAGTTTTATTGCTTTTATTGGTTTCAATTGGTGCGGTTAGCGCTGTGGAAAATTTAAATGAAACTAATGCTGTAAGTAATGAAGCTATTTATGATGCTGTTGAAGTATCTTCTGATGTTAATATTAATCATAATTCTAATGATGTTTTAACGGTAGAAGATTCACAAAATCAGTTGGAATCTTCTTCACATACAATAACTGATGCGAATTATAATCAATATTTTGATTTAAAGGGTAATTTGGTATCTTCAAAGGTAAATGAAGGAGATACAATTAATTTGGATGGAAATTTTTCATCAAAGAATTTTATTTTCAATAAAAAAATCAATGTTGTGGGAACTTCTTCAAATAACATGAAAAATTCTATGATTTCACTGTTAAGCGGTGCTTCTGGAAGTTCAATATCACACCTTAATATTGCAAATACAAAAGCTGAGACTTACGGTATATTTTTAAACTCAGCAAGCAATTGTGTAATTGATGGTTGTACTATAAAAAATACTGGAAGGGCTTCTTATGCAATTTGTGTTGCAAATGGTGCTAACCATAATAATGTAACTGACAATGACTTAAAGACATATGGCATTACCTATGGTCATGGTACAAGATCCACTCCAACACTGCTTGTAAGTGGTTCTCATTATAACTACATTGCTAATAATAAAGTGGAAGTTGATGATGCTAATGGTATTTACCTGTCTAGTTATGATGGTGGCCCTATAAAAGGAGGTCTTTCTAATTTCAATGTTATTTATAATAATACTGTAATGTGCAATAAGGATGTTTTACCTACTTCATGGAGTTATACCATTCAAATCATGGGTAACAATAATACAATTAAAGCTAATAAGGTTATTAGAGGTTATAGAGGTATTTCTTCTTCCGGTTATGGTAATATTTTCACAGACAATATTATTAGAAATATCACAGGTGCTGATTACAACCACCTTGGCGTTGAAACTGGTGGGGAGTATGCAATTGTAGGATCTTACGGTGCAATTGTTAAAAATAACACTATTATTGATTGTAAAATAATATCAACTGGTGCAGGAATAACCGTTATTGATAATTCCATTGTAGAAAACAATTGGGTGAATGTAACAAAAGCAGGTAGGGGTATTGTTGCTGCCGGTTCAAATGTTGTAATTAGAAATAATACTGTTTTCACAGAATTTGGGTCTGGAATTTATGAAAAAGATGAAGGTTCTGGTCTTTTGATTGAAAATAATGTTGTTACTTCTGATTCTGGTGTTGGAATTTTAATCGAAAAATTAAGTTCCAGAAGAATGCCTTCTAATGTTAATATTATTGGAAACACAGTTAGAACTGGTAATAAGGTTGCAATTGATGCAAGTGGTGTTCAAGCTAACACTTCTGATATTGATGTTCAGTCTAATAATGTATTTGGAAAAGATATTCATACTCCTGCAGGTGTTATTGATACTTCAAAACCAACTTATATTTATAAAGGTGCCACTTTAACAATCACACCATCTAATTTTGATGAATATATCAATGCAAATGGTGGTTTGACTGATTTGGTTAATGATGGTGATATTTTAAAATTTAAAGGTACATTCGATAATAAGGTAATATACATCAATAAAGGTATCAGAATCACTGGTGAAGACTGTACATTCTATAATTCAACATTTAAAGTTACTACTGGTAATGTATTAATTGAAAATTTAAACATTATCAATAAGGAAGCTGAAAGAGTCAATGCATGGGGAATTTTCGTAAATCAGGCTCAAGGTGTAAGGATTGTTAACAATAATATTTCTGTAAGCGACCCTAAGGCATCTTATGCTGTTTATGTTTTAGAATCAACATTTGTTGACGTGTGGAATAATCAATTAACTTCCGAAGGGGATTATTTAACATTTACTTTACTTTCATATGCTTGTGAAGATTGTAATTTTGCAAACAATACTATTAAAACAATTGGTACTGGGGATGTTTATAATTTCAGACCGGAAACCTGTATTGATGGTAACGAAATTGTTATAGATGGAAAACAGTATTGCATTGATGGTAATGAGTTGTATATTGATGGAAAATCTTATTGTATTGATGGTAATGAGCTTGTTATAGATGGTAAGTCTTTTTGTATTGATGGTAATGAGCTTGTAATTGATGGTAAGTCTTTTTGTATTGATGGTAATGAGCTTTGCATTGATGGTGAAGAATATTGTATGGATGGGGCACATGTTATTTCCGAAATTTATCAAACATACGGAATTTTATTATTATACTCATCAAATAATGTAGTTTCAGGAAATAATGTAAATGTCACTTCCAAATTAGCTGAAGTTCATTCAACCACTGGCAAAGACAACTCTACTAACTCACTAGTCGGTATAGATTTATATTTCAATAGTCATAACAATGTTTTTTCAAACAATATTGTTAATGTAAAAGGCAAAGACAATTATGTTTATGGAATGGGTGTTTTAGGTTATAACACTGGTCATAAAGCTCCTGAAGGTCAAGGCGCTACAAACAATACTTTTGAAGGAAATATCATAACTCTTGAAAGTCCGTATTTTGCTACTGGTTTAATTGTGGGTGCTGAATCTGAAGGAACAATCTTAAAAGACAATGTCATTTTCTTAAATGCAAATGGTGTTACTTATGGAATTACATTGGAACTGTCAAAAATGACCACTATTGAAGGAAATGATGTTACTTTGAATTCAGAAGTTATTTATGGAATTGAAGCATTATCTTCTGATGGTAATGTAATAATCGGTAATGATTTTAAAACTGATGCAAAACAGGTTTATGGAATCTTGCTTTCTATTTGTAAAGAAAATATTATTTCAAACAATATCATATCTGCAAACGGTAATGGTGAAGAGTTGACCATTAGAAACCTGGATTCAATTAAATGCGGAAATGCTGGAATATATCTTAGATCAAATTCTTCAAATAACAGAATAAATGCCAATAATATTACTTCAACCAAAGGTTATGCAATTATAATTGATAATGAAGCTATTGATAATGTTATTGAGGATAATTATTTGAATTCAGAAACAGGCATTGGTAATGCTGCAATAAACAATACTATTGGAAATGAGATTTCTGACAATTATGTATTTATTGCTAATTATACTATTAAAGTAAGTGAAATTAAATACTTGGGAAATGGTCAATTTATTTTAACTTGCGGTAATGAATTAAATGGTGCTGTTGTCAAATTTTATGATTTTAATGATAAATTTATAGGTGATGCAACAGTTTCAAATGGTGGTGCTGTTTATAACTATACATTTGATGAAACTTACACTCCTGCAACCTATAGATTTACAGCGCAACTGCTTAAGGAAAATTACAAATTATCTGTCTATGAAATGTTAGTTGATATTAATAAAGCTGATGTTAGTGTGGAATTTGAGAATATAACCATAATTCAAGGTGATACCCAATCAATTTCTTTAAAAATTGTTGATCCTTTAGGTAATCCAATTAAAGGAGCTACTGTTAAATTTAACAGGCAAAGTGCTAGAGACTTCCCTATGGGAACAGCAGTATCGGATAGTCAGGGTATTGCAAAAATATCCTATGAACTTCCTGTTTCATTGGGTACTGGTGATTACATTGTTCGTGCAGACATATCTGGGTTAAGCAATTATAATGATGCAAGTGTTGAGTCTAAATTAACCGTTTCACCAAGACTCGATGTTATGATATCTATTAATTCCAACATGTATGTCAAAGGAATATTAGGTACTCTAAAAGATTCCAATGGTAATGTTATTGGAAATAAAAAAGTATCTGTGAAACTTGGTTCAACTACCTATTCAATTACTTCAAATGATGAAGGAAAACTTGTATTGCCTGCAGATGCCAAAGCGGGTTCTTATCAGGCAACTGTTAATTCACCTGCTGAAGGCAAATACTCTGAAAATACTCTTACATCAAAAGTACTTATTGTTAATCCTATATCTGGAGGCAAGAATTACTCCGTTTATTATGGAAACACTGTAAAGTATAAAGTCCGCATATTGGACACTAAGGGTAAGGCTGTAGGTGCCGGAAAAGTTGTCAATTTCAAAGTCAATGGCAAAACAATAAAATCTAAAACTGATAAATCTGGTTATGCAACCGCTTCAGTTAAGTTAGGTGTTGGTAAGTATACTATTGCTGCAACTTATGGTGGTGTTTCCACATCCAATAATATTGTCTTTAAAGCAACTTTGTCTGCAAAAAATATAGTGCATAAAAAAGCCAAAACAATTAAATTCTCCACTAAATTAGTGGATAAAAAAGGTAAAGTCTTAAAAGGTAAAAAGATTACTTTTAAAATTAGTGGTAAAAAGTATTCTGCTAAAACAAACAAAAAAGGTGTTGCAACTGCCGCTATCAAAAATTTAAAAGTAGGTAAATTCACAATAACTTCAAGTTATGGTGGATGTACTATTAAGAATACTATACAGATTAAAAAATAAGGTTATTTAACCTTTATTTTACTTTTTTTTCAATTTTTCTTTAAATACATTTAAATATTTTTAAAATATAACTTATATGCATATAGTCAATTTTTTTTTCAATTAATTATGATTTTTATGGCTATTGTTTATTTTAATTATATTAAAATGAGGTGAAATTATCAAAGCAAAAAGTTTATTTATTTCATTAATCATGCTTTCTGTAGTAATGTTGTCATTAAGCGCAGCTTTTGCTAGTGACAATGCTACAGATGTCGTAGCTATTGATAATGAAATTGTTATCGATGAGCCACTTGCTGTTGATGAAAATTCTCAAGCAGTGAGTGCAGATGAAAATGTTGTAACTAAAGATAATTTTAATAATTATTTTGATAGTACTGGATCTCTATTGAGTAATGTCACTTCAGATGAATTGGTATTTAGTGGAGATATTTCTAATGTTGGGGTAGATAATATTGTACTTAACCGCTCAATTAAAATAAGCGGTAATGATGCAGTATTAACCAACATTTCTATAGATGTCAAATCTAGTGATGTTGTTATTTCCGGTTTAACTATTAATCAAGATAAAGGTGTATTTGGAATTTCTGTTTCCAATGCATCTGATGTATTAATCCAAGATTCTACTATTAATTTTAATGCAAATGCTGGCATTAATGGATATGCAATTAATGCTGATTTTGCAGATAATTTAAAAATTATGAACAATATCATTAATTATGCTGGTGCAACAACCGGATGGGAAGTTAACTATGCAATTCGTGTTACAAATTCCAATAATGCTATAATTAGTGGTAACAAAATTAAGGCTAAAATTGTTTCCGCTGATGTTGGTTGGGCAGAAGTTCCTCCAGGTAGTGGAAATTGGGTAAGTAGTCCAATTAGTGGAACTATAGTTGTAAGGGATTCAAATGGTCCTGTTTTAGATAGTAATGATATAAATACTACTTATTCTGGTGTTGTCACTAAATATGGTTATGACACTATTTATGTTGTTGATTTTTCAGGAACATCAGGTTCTGTAATCGTTAATAACAATATTACTTCCATTGGTAAAGATTATATCTATGGTATTATTATTTCTGATAATGATTTTACAATAAGAGCTAATAATATTAAATCTGCT
>NZ_CAJOJM010000041.1:0-21811 GCF_905234905.1 Methanobrevibacter sp. UBA188
GACAACAAAGTTGTTAAAAATTATCTGATTAGTGCAAATGGTTTAAGATATGCCGATGAGGCTGTTAATGCAGAATTTGATATGGTTGATTTAAATACTCCTCGGGATGTTTTCGTTTCAGCTAATGGAAGTGATGTGGCTGGTGACGGTAGTGAATCAAATCCTTATCAGACAATTTCTAAAGCTATTGAGAATGCTCTAAACCACTCAATAATTTATGTTTCATATGGAAATTACAATGAATCAAATATTTTTATCAATAAAAACTTAACTCTCATTAGTTTGGGCGGTAAATCAGCGATAGATTGCGGAAACAATCAGCTATTTAACATATCCGAGCATTCATCATTTACAATATCTGGATTCATTATTAGGGATGCTCACAACGTTGAAGGAGGTTCCGTATTTATCAACAATGGTAAATTGCTTGTCAACAACTCATGCATTTTCAATTCCAGTTCATATTTTGACAATTCAAACCCTGTTTTCGATAGGGATGTAATCTATGATGATGGAGGTTTAAAAACAGCATACACAGTTGACTGCAGGAGAACAGGTATGGGTGGAGTTATTTTAAACAGGGGAGAACTAGTCATTAATTCTACAGTATTTTCAAATAATTTAGGTCATTGGGGTGGAGTCATAGCCGATTTCGGAAAAACATCTATAGAATCCAGTTTATTTGACAGTAACACTGGAGTTCATGGAGGGGTGATATTTTCAAACACTACAACTCCAATGAATATTAAAGATTCCATATTCAACAATAATGTTGCATTAACAAGCATTGACTACTGTGCAATAAGATTATACACAACAAGTTGGAGCATTGATGAAGGAAATCACCACCAACGTGGATCAGCATGCGAATTGGCTACAGGCGTAGGTGGGGTAATTTATGCAAATAATGATATTTTAATTGAAAATTCAGAATTCATTTCAAATTCTGCAAGAACTGGTGGAGCTATTGCATCTTATGATGGTAAATCCTCACCAAGTCTTGAATTAAGGAATTCTACATTTTTCAACAATAGGGCCAATGACACTAGATACTCAAATGGCTCAAACAATTTGAATTATTTCCAGTTCTCCACAGGATATCATGGTGGCGCAATATTGGGAAATTATAATAAATTGTATGTCTTGGGTAGTGAATTCTACTTCAATCAGGCCATTCAAAATGGTGGTGCAATGCAGGCAAGAGCAAAAGATGGTAAAATTCTAGATTCAATATTCACCGATAATACTGCAGGTATTAGCGGAGGGGCATTCGATATTTCCGATAATTTCTTAATAATGAGGTCAATCATTTCAAACAATTCAGCCAGTTATGGCGGAGCGATAGAATACGACTCCTCCGTATATTATGGACACATTCAGAATAATTTCAACATTTACAATTCAACAATATCTGGAAATAGGGCATTGACAAAAGGTGGGGCATTTAGTTTCGGTTCTGGAAATGTCTCTATCCGTGATTCAAATATTGTGGACAATTTTGCTCCAGCTTCAAGTACAGTCTACACAAGTACTAGCAGCAATGCATTTGACATGAGATACAACTATTGGGGACGAACCCCAAGCGGATTTGCAGGACCTGACGATTCAGTATGGTCAGTAAGCAATAACCAGTTCAGGCCATGGTATGGGCAATGGATCAGATGGGATACACCAGTATCCAATGGAGACGATTCATCCAAAGATGATGATGGCAAGAATACCAATCCTATAATTAACCCAGACCCTAAAGATGATGCAAAGCACACTGGTTCATCAAATACAGGTTCAAGTGCATCAACAGGAACAACAATTGGTGGAAGGGGAAATTGGCCTTCTTATAATGGTGATGGCGACGGATCTAACCCTGGATATAATGGAATCGGGAATAATCATAATGGATTGTTTTCCTCACTTGGCGGAAGAGGATATTCAGGTCAGAATATTAATGGGGTGGCAAATGCCAATTCAAACTCTCAACATAACTCCAATGCCAACGGTAATGTGAACACTGACAGTTTAAGCAAATCCAACAGTTCCACATATAATCCAAACTTTGCATCAATTGGAATGACTGCTAATTCAGCAGCTTCAGCTTCTTCTGCTCAAAGTGGTTCTCAAGGCGAAGGTGGAAGTTCATCAACTGGTGCTGAAAGTGTGTCCAAATCATATGAAGTCAAAGAACTAGAAGAAGTAGTGAAAGATGAAAATTCAATGATTAAATTCTTAATAATAACATTTATAACATTATTTTTATTGATTGTAGGCTATAAGCGCAATGAAAAAGAGGAAGAATATTAGGTGGTGTTTTTAATTAATAAGAAATTTATTTTTTCATTTTTAATGATTTTTGTTGTAATATCTACTTTGGCATGCGTTAGTGCTGTCGATAATTCTACTGTGGATATGCAACAGGATAATCAAATGCTTTATGTTGATTCAACGGTTGATGAAAATGGAAATGGAAGTGAAATGTCACCATTTTCTTCAATATCTGTTGCAGTAGATAACGCCGGCAACAATTCTCATGTCATTTTAAAAAAGGGTATATATAAAGGTTCATCAAACACTGGAATTGTTATAGATAAGGATTTAACAATAGAATCATTTGATGGGGGCGTAACAATTGATGGTGAAAATAAAAATGCATTTTTTAAAATCAATTCGGGATGCAGGCTTATCCTAAATAACATTAAGTTTGCAAATGCATATGCCAAAGACTATATCCAGTTGGGTGCTATAAACAATAAGGGTAATTTGACAATTATAAACTCTTCATTTATTAAAATGAATACTGTAATGGGCGCTATTTACAATGAAGGTGAATTATGTATACAAAATTCAAAAATGTCTGATTCAACTTCAAAAAATATGGCTCAACTAATTACAAATATTGGAAATTGTACCATAATAAACTCTAAGGTATTGGATAATCCATATAAGTCATCAGGTGTTGAAAACGGTGTTTACAACTTTAATATTTTAAAAATACTATCTTCACAGGTAACTCTGATAAATTCCAACAATCAATTTGATGAAGATTCTTTCAAACAGGCTAAAATCTCAATTGTCAATTCCACAATATCTGATTTGGATGTGGATGGTGCAGTTGTTAATATATTTAATTCCAAATTTAGCGGCAGGAATAGGTTCAATAATGCTAATGTCACAATATCTGAAAGTAGTTTTGCCAAGGATATTTCAATTTTACCAGTATTCAATTCAAATTTTACTGCAATACACTCAATATTTGATGTAGATATTTCATCGGGTGCTTCAAATTTAAATATCACTTATTCTGCAATTTTGGGAAGCATTTCCGGTGGCGGACTGCTTGGAAGTTTATACGCGCCATATAACTGGTGGGGATCAAATAGAGGTCCGGCAATTTCATACTTTAAAAATTACAATACTTCCTTGTGGGCTATTGCAAGTTTTGAATATCCTGCAGATGAAATTCCAATCAACCCTTCACAGGAATTCACAGTCTCCTTAAATAAATGGTGTGATGGCAACAATATCTATGAATTCGGTGTCAACGAGTATATTCCACAAAGAACCGTTAGTTTTGAGTCACAAAATGGTAAATTCATGTATTCTTCACTTAAAATCAATGGCTCAGTTAACAATTATCTTGTTGACAATACTTTAGATTCAAATGTCTTTGCCATTATTGATTCACAAAGGTTAACACTCACTATTGGAAAAGGATTGTCCCAATATACCTATTTCGTATCTCCTGACGGTCACGACGGACCTGAAGATGGAAGCTATGAAAAACCATTCTTAACATTGGCTTATGCATTTTCTAAAGCCGGCAATGGAAATACAATTTGTATGCTTCCTGGATTGCATAAAAATATTGCAAATTGTGGTTTAAGCATTGAAAAAGACTTGACTGTTGTTGGTTTGGGTGATAATGTAGTTCTGCAAAGGGCAAACTCATACAATATATTTGATGTTAAGTCATGGGGAAGTCTATGCATCAAAAACATCAAATTTACAGTTGTGGACAGGGCATACTCAGATGTTCTAATTGTTGTTAGTGGAGGCAAGTTAGATGTCATAAACTGCTCCTTCACTTCAATCTCTGTTCCTGAGGTGATATATGCATCTGGCTTTGCTAAAGTCAATATTGTCGATTCAATCTTCAGTGATATTATCGGCTCAGCCGTATCAGGCAATCCAGTTTTAACAGTAAACAACTCAATTTTTGAAAAATTCTCTGCATTTTACCATAGAAGTGGTGTTGAAAGCTATAACTGTCTGTTCCCAGTTACAAAATCCATTGAAATTTACAATTCATTGTTTAGGAATAATGTTATGGGAATTGTTAATTTGCGTCCAATGACATATTCATCAAGTCCCCTTCTGGGCGCTACAATATCTGATGGTGTAAGCTATGACGTTTACGCTTATATTGAAAATTCAACATTTGTAGGCAACGTATTTAGAGAAATGAACAACTACTATTCAAGCAATGGTATAGGATTGCAGATATGGGAAATTCATGATTCTTTTCATGGATTTGTCAATAACTGTTCTTTTATAGATAATGAAGGTTCAATTCTCATTGCCGATAGCGTAAATAATTCCAGATTCATTAATAACTCCGGAAAATCATCAGGGGGAGGAATATTTGTTAAAGCGTCATTGATTAATAATTCATTATTCATGGGAAATGTCAATTTGTATCGTGAAGGTTCCGGAGCTTATATTGGTGAGGGAATAGCCAGTGCAGATTTGATATTGAATTCAGTATTCATTAAAAACAAGGCTGCATTCGGCGGTGCAGTTTCAGATACAAAAGAGATTCACTATTCCGTATTTTTTAATAATACTGCGGAATATGAAGGTGATGATATTTATTCATACGATGGGGATGTTGATTATTCAACCAACTGGTGGGGAGATAATCAAAAACCTGGGTCAGATAGAATATTCAAGTTTCTGGGCACATTGACATTGAATGATTGGGTGATAATGACATTGGAATATGTTTCAAGCAGTGAAATCAGGGCTGGCTTAAACCACATTAGGGCTAATTCAAGCACATATCTTTTAAACCACAACATGCCTGAGCGTTTGGTCAGATTCTCAGTTGAAGGCGGTAGCATTTCTCCTGAGATTGCTTTGTTGATAAACGGTTCTGCTTATGCAAATCTTGATTATGACAGATATGCCTCCGATTTTAAAGCATATGCTCAAATTGATAATCAAATTTTGGATGTTGATGTTAGAAATGCAAACACTCGTATAGTGATGGAAGATATTGCTCTTAAAGGCAATCAAAATAAATTTAATCTAACTTTAATCAATGTAAATGGGTACAGGATATCTAATCAAAATCTGGTAGTCGAAATAATTGATAAAAACAATAAAAGTTCCACTTTTACCATAAAGACTGATGAAAAAGGTTTTGCCGAGTTCAATGTGGATTATCCGATTGGAATTTACACTGCTAATGTTAAATTTTTAGGAAACGGATTTTTCGATAAATGTGAGGCAAGTGCAAAAATAGAGATTTTGCCTTCAATAACTTACATTAATGCATACAATCACACATATTATGGTAAAAACAATAAGTTTCAAGCATTCTTAACTGGAGAAAATGGAATAAAACTGGTTAATTTGACTTTAACATACACCATAACAGATTCAAAAGGCAATTCGAAATCAATCAGCGTAAACACTGACTCTTATGGTATCGGCGAAGTGATGTTAAACTTGGATGTCGGCCAATATAGCGTTAAATGTGAGTATTTAGGTAATGGGTGGTATCTGCCAAGTTCATGTATGGTGAATATTGCAATCTATCCGGTAAGGTCAAACATCACAGCAGAAAACGTTACCTTATATGGTCAGGGCAATATTTATAATATTACTTTAAGGGATGGCTATGGTACTCTAATTCGAGGAGAAAATGTTTATGTGGAGATTTCCCAAGGTAATGCCTCTGATAAATTCACAATAAAGACAAATGATGATGGTGTTGCGAGTTTGGCGATTAATTATCTTCCCGGAACTTATGATGTCCATGTCAGATTTGTTGGTGATGAGTTGTATGGTCCTTCACAGGCTTCATCTGTAATAAATGTGGAAAAAGTTTTAACTATTGTTTCCGGATTCTATCATGTAAAAATTCCATTAAATGGTTTATATAATGTTGTTTTAACAGATATGAATGGACGTCGTTTAATCAATCAGTCTGTAGTCCTAAACATGTATCAGGGAAAATTAATAAAAAGTTATGTTGCAAATACTGATGGAAATGGTGAAGCATCATTCATTATTGATTTGGCTGAAGGAAATTACCTTGCAACAATGGAATATGGTGGAAACGACTGGTATGCCGATTCTTCAAGTGGTGCAACAGTAATCATAACAAAAGATGCTGTACTGCAAAATATTCAGATAAATGCAAGCGATTTGGTACAGTATTATGGGGAAGATAAATTTTTCATGATTAATTTCAACGATCCGAATGCATATACTCAGTATGGCAAGGAAATTCTTGTTACAATTTCTTCAGGAGGATGGCAAAAAGCATATTCTGTATATACTGACGTATTTGGCCTTGCAAGATTGCAGATCAATTTAAATCCTGGTGAATATGATGTCAACTATAAATATTCAAATAGCTATTATAACATATTTGGCGAAGGGTTTAGTAAAATAAGTGTGTTTAAAACTCCTACTACAATATTTGCCAACGATTTGATAATGAATAAAAAGGATTCTCGAATTTTTGAGATATTTTTAAGGGATGTGAACAATAATCCGATTAAAAATATGCAAATAAACGCAAACATCGGAGAAGTTAAGTATAATCTGACAACCAATGATGAAGGCATTGCCAAATTGATACTTGATTTGGATGTTGGAGAATACATAATCAAATACTCTTTTGATAATCCAAATTATATCGCTTCCTCATCTCAATCACGTATTTTAGTAGTCGATTCTGATAAAACTCCTTCAACATTGATATCTTCTGATGCAATAGGTTTTGACAGTCAAACATTAAATTATGTCGTTAATCTTAAGGATAGCTTGGATAATGGAATTGCTTCTTCACAAATATCACTTCAATTATTGACATTCGAAGGTAATATGGTATTGTTTAAATCTGCATTAACTGATGAAGCTGGTCGTGCAAGTTTTGATTTGGATTTGGATAGTGGACAATACCTTGTTAAAGTATCTTTCCCGGGAAATAACTTTTATTTGGGAAGTTCAAATACAAAAACCATTACAATTGAGTCAAAAGACAATAAGGTTAAAACAATTTTATATGTTGGTGAAACTCAGCTGTCTGACTCTTCCAAGTTTTATGTTGTATTGAGTGACATGAATGGAACATTAATTAAGAATGCCAGCATCAAATTCATGATAAACAATAAACAATATCTATCAAAAACAGATGATATGGGAAGAGCATATCTGAATATAGGATTATCTCCTAATTCATATTTGATTAGGGCTGCCTTCGAGGGTAATGAAATATTCAAGGAATCTAAAGTATCAGCTAAAGTTTTCATATCAGGCTTATCTACACAGTTGCATGCTCAAAAATTAGTTAAATATTATAGGAATGGAACTCAATTTCATGCAATACTTTTGGATAATGATAATAATCCTCTTCCAGGCAAAACAATATCCATCCTGCTTGATGGTGTGTATTATAACTGCACAACAGATTCAAAAGGCTGGATTACATTGAATATTGAGTTAAAGCCAGGATTTTATGATGTGGAATGTTATTATTATGGAAGTGATGCTTCTCAAAATTCATTTGATAAAACTAATATCACAGTTCTTTCAACTGTTGTTGGCCAGGATAGTGTAAAATACTACTCTGACAGCCCATATCTTAACGTAACCTTCTTGGACGGTCAGGGAAATCCAATCAATAATGTCTCATTCATTATCAATGTCGATTCTAAAAATTATCATGCGATATTAAACGGTAATGTATTTTACTTTGATTTAAATCTGGAACCTGGTGAACACATAATCTCTTTTACAAACCCTTACGACGGTTTGTCAGTAGCATATAAGCTAACTGTTCTTCCGACTGTTGTTGCAGATGGTCTAACTAAAGTATTCAATAATGGATCTTATTATGTCGCTTCATTTGTAGATAAGACTGGAAAACCGTTAAAAAACAGAAATGTGGATATTGTAATAAATGGATTGAAATATGTTGAAAAAACAGATTCTCGGGGTGTAGTTAAACTTAAAATGAATCTGAAACCTGATAGCTATCTTGTGACTGCTTTAAATCCTTTAACCAAGGACTATGTTGAAAATACAGTTAACATTTTACCATCTATTGTTCAAAACAAAAATATTGTCATGTATTATGGCTCAATCAAATCATATACTGTAAAAATCATTGGAAATGATGGCAAAGTAGTCGGTTCGGGAAAAATAGTTAAATTTAATGTCAATGGCAAAACATATAAGGTTAAAACAAATAAAAAAGGAATCGCTTCGTTGAAGTTAAAATTAAATGTTGGAAAATATACTATAACTGCTGGCTATAATGGGTATAAGGTATCCAATAAGATAACCGTGAAATCACTTTTGAGCGCTAAAAATATTGTTGTCAAAAAATCAAAAGTGGCGAAATTTAAAGCCAAGTTGGTTAATAAAAATGCTAAGCCATTGAAGGGTAAAAAAATTACATTTAAAATCAAAGGTAAATCATATAAGGTTAAAACTAATAAAAAAGGACTTGCCGTTTTGAAATTGAAATTGAAAGTGGGGAAGTATATAGTTAAATCAAGTTATGGTAAATCCAGAATAACAAACAAAATCATCGTTAAAAAATAACTTTCAAAATTTACAATTTATGATTAATTAAAATAGTAAATTAAATGTTTCAGTGGTGTTTTATTAACCAGTTTTGTTGTTTTTTCCATTTAAGTTATTTTTTGAAATTTTAAATGTTAAACATACAGTGAAGTCAGGGAAAATGATTCCCTAGACTTAAACTAAAAAAATTTTTTCAGTAACACGAGTGTTACAATTAATATTATTAAAAATGCTTTATTTAAATATTTAGTTATTTTAGCATGCCTAAAAATTAATAATGCTTTTGTCTATTGTTTATTTTGGTATTGTAAATGTTGGTGTCGTATATTTTGTATATTCTAGTTGTTTTTAGTAAAATTCAAATTTTGTTTTAAGTTAAATAATCGCCTAATTTATAATAGCATAATTTATTTTAAATAGTTAAAACAAATATATTTAGACTGGTGAATTTTTATGAACTATAAATATTTAATAGCAATCCTGTTTGCATGTTTGTTGATTATTCCATTTTCATTTGCAAGCGATAATCAGACATTATTGGATGGCGGTGCAGTATCCAGTAATGAAAATAGTTACTATTTTGATGCTTCCTGTGAAAATGATAATGGAAACGGATCTTTGGAAAATCCATATAAATATTTGAAATCAGATAGAATAAGGGACAATTCGAATATTTATTTAAATGATGGGGAGTATCTACTCGATAAACCTGCAAACATTAATAATGTTAGTATTTATGGTTCAAATAGTCAGAATACATCTATCATATATTCTGGTGTTGCTTTTGTTGTTTCAAAGAACTTAAATGTGGAAAATCTCACTTTATCAAAACTGACAATCAGAAATAGTGCTAATTTAATTTTAAAGAATGTTATTTTAGAGGATGGTAGGGGATATAATTCAAACAGATATAATAACTGTTATGGTGGTGCAATCTACTCAAGCAATTCCAATGCATTTGTAACAATCGATAATTGTACTTTTTTAAATGCCTATACTGAATATGGTGGTGCAATCTATCAGGATGGAGGTAAATTATTTATTGATAACTCAGAGTTTATCAATTGCTCTTCATTTAACTTTGGAGGTGCAATTGCAGGTATAAATACAAATGTAAGAATATCCAATTCCAAATTTTCAAATTCCTCTTCAAAAAAGGATGCTGGTGGTGCAGTTTATCTAAAAACATCATCACTTTCAGCAAGTGACATTCAAATTGAAAACTCCAATTCAACTTTCGGATCAGCATTATGTCTTCTTAAAACCAATTCAGTGCTTTCAAACATTAAAGCCAACAACAACCATGCCCAATTTTCAGGTGGGGCTATTTATAATATTTATGGTGAATTTTCATTAAATGATTCTGAATTTACTAACAACACTGCAAGAGACGGTGGGGCTTTATTTATCGACAATTCCGATAAGTGTACAATCATAAACAATGCTTTTAGCTATAATGGTGCATTAATTTCGGGAGGAGCTGCCTATATATTCTTGTGCAATTTGACAGAAAGTCTAAATTCATTTTCACATAACCATGCGCTTTTGGATGCTGATATCCATATTTCTGATTCACTTGATTTGACTATTGGAAGCGGTAATTATACTATGTATAAGGTTAACTCCACTCAAATTGATGTATTGCCAAGTTATTACAGTTTGATTGATGAAAAATTAGTCACTCCTGTAAAGGATCAGCAAACCAGTGGAAACTGTTGGGCATTCGCTCCGATTGCTGTTATGGAATCATGTATTTTAAAGGCATCTGGTGATGCTCTCGATTTGTCCGAAGAGAACATGAAAAATCTGATGGCGTTGTACTCCGATTATGGCTGGAATATGAACACCAATGATGGAGGATATGACAAGATGGGTTGGGGTTATCTTACAAGTTGGTTAGGTCCTGTTTTGGAAAGTGATGACTTGTTTGATGATAATTCTCATTTGTCAGGCATCTTAAACAGTATTGGCCATGTTCAAAATATTATATTTTTATATAGGGCTAACTATACAGACAATGATGCCATTAAACGTGCGATAATGCAATATGGTGCTGTTGGAACAACCATGTATATGGGTGGATATCTCAACTCTAAGAATGCCTATTACTATTATAAGACTTCTGACAGTCCAAATCATGCAGTAACAATCGTCGGATGGGATGACAACTTTTCAAAAAACAATTTTGCTCATACGCCTGAGGGTGATGGGGCATGGATTGTTAAAAACAGCTGGGGATCTGGTTGGGGAAATAATGGATATTTTTATGTGTCATATTATGATACTAGACTTGCACAGCCTGGACTTTGGGATGTTTCATTTGCTATCGTATTGAACGATACAATTCGTCTTGATAAAAATTACCAATATGACATTGCAGGAATGACAGATTATTTTCTTAACTCATACAGTACCGTTTGGTATGAAAATGCATTCAGGGCAACTGATGACGAATATTTGGCTTCAGTTTCAACATACTTTGAAAAGGTAACTAACTGGACAGTTTCAATTTATGTAAACAGCATATTGCAACACATTCAGTCTGGTGTGTCCAATCCGGGTTATTATACAATAAATCTTGATAATTTGGTTCCATTAAAAACAGGAGACCTTTTTGAAGTGATGTTCAAGATAAGTGTTGATGGGGAGGCAAGTTTCCCGATTTCAGAAATATATTCCTTAAATAATTTGGCTTATTCTCCAAATGTTTCTTTTGTCAGTTATGATGGTGTTAAATGGCTTGATTTATATGATTTGTCATTTAAATACTCAACTCACTGGTACGAATCTCAAGTTGCATGTATTAAAGCATTTACTATTTTAAACCCAATAAATACCACTTCAACTATTTCATATACAATTGATGAAGCAAAAAACATTAATGTTACCGTAGAAGTTTTAGATCAATACTCAAACCCATTAAAATCAGGTACTGTTGCATTAAATATAAATGGAAATGTTTATAATTTGCCTGTTAAAAATGGAATTGCTAGTCTTAGCACTTTCTTAAACCAAATAAATATTGTTATTTCAGCTTTATTTGATGCAACCGGTTATATATCATCAAATGATAGTGTATCATTCAAGGTTCCAAAATCAAATCTTCCACTAGTTTTAAATGTTTCACGCGAATTAAATAATGTTTCAATTGACTTTAAAAGTTTAATTGATGCAAATGTGACTTTAACAGTCAAAATAAATGATGATGTCTATGAAGTATTCTTGGATGATGCATTAAATCTAAATAATTTGTCTAATGGAATTTATAATGTCAGTGTCAGTATTTTGGATGAGGAATCCTGTTGGCAGGTTGATTTAAATGACTCATTTGTTGTAGACATCAGAAATGTAAGTTTCATTGCATCTGATTTAACTACAACAGATGAGGATGATGTATTATATAATATTACTGTGGTTGATGAGAAAGGAAATCCTCTTTCAAATAAGACAGTAACAGTTACTTTAAATGAAACATTTGATTTAACAAGTGATGAAAATGGTTTAATTCAAGTTCCAATTTCCCTTAAAAGTGGAAATTATTTGTTATATGTTGATTTCAAAGGTGATAATGATCATTTTAAAAATTCTACTTCATTCAATATATTTGTGAAATGCAAGCTCGACGGCAATGTTGAAATCAGAAAATACCAGAATAATGCAAATTTCACATTTGAATTTTCAAAACCTATAAATGCCACTGCAAAAGTCATGATTAACAATGAAATTTATCTTGTTGATGTCAGAAACGGCAATGCAATTTTAAATTTATTTGATTTGAAAAATGGTGCCTATTATGTCGATGTATTGCTGAATGACAGTTATGTGTTGGATGATGTTTCATATGAAACCCAGATTATTTTAAGCAATGTTACTGGTGTGGATGATGAAGTAACCATAATCAGTGCTTGTTTGATGGACAGTAATTCAAACCCGTTGTCCAATGAGCTATTGATATTCACTTTAGGCGATAATGTTTATACCAAGTATACTGATGATGACGGTTTTGCTTATATCCATTTGAATTTAACTGCTGGTGAGCATGAATTGAGCATACAATTCAATGGAAATGACAATTATTTTGATTCTGCTTTAACTTCAAGGGTTAAAATTAAATCAAGAGTTGTTTTAAGTCTTGAATATGATGTTTATCAGAATTCTGCTGTTTTAAAAGTTTATTTATCAAAAGCAGTTAATGATACTGTTGTAGTAAAGGTCAATGACATTACTCAATTCGGTGAGATAATCTATTTGAATAATCTTTCAAATGGAATCTATAATGTCAATGTGTCCTTGGAGAATGCCAATGATGATTATGCATTTGAAAATGTCATCGACTCCTTTGCAATTGACGTTAAAAAAACAGAAATTATTGCAAGCGAATTGACATTGCTGTATCAGAAAAACAATCAATATGATGTAACATTAAAGGATATTGATGGAAATGCGGTTGCTAATCAATGGATTGAAGTTGAGATTGCAGGCAATGTATATAAAATACTCACAGATTCAAATGGACAATCTTCAATAACTTTCAATTTGTCCTGTGGAGATTATGCGGTGGCCATTAGCTATTCTGGTAATAAAAATTACTTCGGCTCAACTGCAAATTCAACAATACGCATTAAAACAACAATCATTGAAAATGACTCATTAACTAAAACATACAATTCCAAATATGCAATTAAGTTGTTGAATACTTCCGATGCAACATTCATTTTAAATGGTGTTTTATATGATGTTAAAACTGATGAAAATGGCTTTGCATACATTAACATCCTTGAAAAGGCTGGAGAGTACAAATTAACTATCATAAACAATTGGAATGGTGAAAACATAACTAAAACAATCAATGTTGTTCCAAGACTTAGTGGCAATAGCGATATTTCAAAATATTATTTGGGGTCTAAAAACTATCAGGTACGTGTTTTAAACGATGATGGTGATATTGCAAGTGATGTATACGTTAAAATAACAGTCGGCGGCAAAACTTACAATGTAAAGACAAATAAAAATGGAATTGCAACATTAAAGCTTACACAAAAACCGAATAAATATACAATAACTGCTTCATACAATGGATTTAAGGTATCCAACAAAGTTGTAATCAAAACAACAATAATAACTAAAAACTTATCCAAAAAGAAATCAAAAACAGCCAAATTCACTGTAAAACTATTAAATAGCAATGGTAAAATTTTAAAATCTAAAATAGCGACCATTAAGTTCAAAGGTAAAACCTACAAAGTTAAAACAAATTCAAAAGGAATCGCAAAATTGACTATTAATAAAAACATTAAGGTAGGAAAATATAATGTCGTAACAAGCTATGGCAAACTTACAGTTAAAAATTGGGTAAAAGTTACAAAATAGTCATTGATGATATTGTACTTGTGAAGAAGAATACGTTTCAAAAGCATTGGAAAAGCTAAAAATCGATGGATTGTTGAATACATTAATGAATGGTATATATGACACTTTTATATTGGTATGCTGGTTTTGATGAACAAGTACTTGCGAATTCGGAAATTGCTAATTTTTAATTGATTTGATTATAATTTTGTATAATCTGTAAAATGACACTCAAATTTCAGTTATTTTCATTAAAGTTTATTATGATTAATTTTCATAATATTAAATGTTGCTTAAATTATTTTTTGATAATTTAAATTTATTTAATGAAATAAATATGTGGTATTATGGATAAGGAAACAAAAGAGCGTTTGGGTGAAATTAGAGCAGCTTTAAAAAAATATGGCTTTGATAAAATTTTAGGCCAATCTGCAAAAAATAAACTTAAACCAATCAAAAATGACGAACCAGAGGATAATCTATTATTGGAAGATGATGTTCCTGTAAAATTAAGGTTGATGCTTCAGGAACTGGGAACCACATTTATCAAATTAGGCCAACTTTTAAGTACAAGGCCGGATGTGGTTGGAGATGATATTGCAAATGAACTTGCCAATCTGCAGGATGACAATCCAGCAATAAGCTATGAGGAAGTTAAGTCAATAGTTGAAAGAGAACTTAACGGTAATATTGATGAATTGTTTGAAAGCTTTTCTCATGAGGAATTGGCGACTGCATCAATCGGTCAGGTTCATGAAGCAAAATTAATCACCGGTGAAAGGGTTGCAATTAAAGTCCAAAAAGAAGGAATTACTGATAAAATTGACCTTGATTTAAAAATTATGAAATTCATTGCCAACCGTGCAGACAAATGGAATTCAGATCTTAAAAAGTTAAACCTGCCTGGAATCATGGATGAATTTGACCGTACAATTCACAAGGAAATAGATTATAACAATGAATTCATGAATATGCAACGCATTGAATTAAATTTTACAGATAATCCCAATATTCACATTCCCGAATCTTATCCAAAATATTGTTCATCAAAAGTTTTGACAATGGAATTCATTGACGGAGCTAAATTATCTGATGTTTATGAAAGCGATAGCGAAGAATTTGATAAGAAACTTTTAGCAAAAAATCTTCTTGATTCATATCTTCAGCAATTATTTATTGACGGATTTTTCCATGGAGACCCTCACCCTGGTAATATCATGATTTTAGAGAATAATGTCATATGTTATCTTGATTTGGGAATGATGGGTATCTTTGATGAAGATTTTAAAAGAAACCTTTCTGAAGTCATGATTTTATTTGTTGACCAGGACATTGACGGTCTGATAAATCAATTGATGTACATGGACATATTGGATTATGATGTTGACACAAGAGTTCTTAAAAGGGACTTGACTGACTTGTTTGGAAGATATTTCGGTGTTGAACTCAATAGGTTCAATGGAGTTTTAGAAGAATTGCTTAGCCTTATGCAGGATTATGGTGTTATTCTTCCTAATGAAGTGGTTACCATGGCAAGAGGCCTATCAATGATTGAAGCTGCTGCACAAAACTTGGATCCTGAAATCGATGTTTTCGCATTAATCAAACCGGTTGCAAAACAAATCGCAAGAGAGAGACTTAACCCTAAAAAATATCTTAAAAGCAAAAAAAGCAATCTAATCTTATATGAACACATGATTAGAGGTTTGCCAAAGCTTCTTACAAGAACAATTCACAAAATCGAAGAAAACGAATTGCAGTTCAGGTTAGAAGTTGACATTACCGATAAGGTTTCAATAATTGCATTGGTATCAGCACTTATAATCGGTTCTTCAGTTGTTTCATTTGGACCGATGGTATATGATATGCCTTTGATTTCTTTAATTGGATATTTGATAGCAATAATCTTAAGCATTATTGGAATTAAGAAATTTGTTTTAAAATAGATTCAATTTTTAAATTTTCAAGATATTTTTCTTGAAAATAACTTTTTTTTATATTTTCATATTTTGGAAAAATCTCACATATTTCCTTGACAAAATAACCTAACTTAAAGCAATCACTTTACATAACTTATATTATCATTAAAATAAATATAGTATTATGTTTAACAAAAAATTAATTTTCGCTTTAATTATATTCATAATTGCTATTTCATCAGTTAGTGCAAGTGACTCTAATTCGACTGATGATGCATATAGTTATGATGGTAATAATTTGGAAGTGGAGGTACAAAACACTTCGGATGTTTCGCTCAGTGAGTCAAGTGAGGGAAGAGGACTTGCTGACATTGATTCTGATTCATTGACTGCTGGTCAAACGGTTTATTTTGATGCATCTGCAAGAAGTGATGGTGACGGTACACAAGCAAGTCCATATAAGGTCTTGAAGGATTCCAGAATAACCTCCGGCATGACTGCTTACTTTGCAGATGGTGTTTATGATTATGAGGGTTCCGGAAAGATTTCATCGAAAACAGTTTTCATCGGACAAAGCAGGGAAAATACGATTATTCGCGGTACTGATTATTACTTTGATTTGACCATTTCATCAGGTTCAAGTTTAGTTTTAAAGGATATGACATTTGATTATGGCCATATTATAAATCAAGGGGATTTAAATGCAGAGAATGTGGCTTTCGTAAATTCAAAATGTGATTATGATCCAGATAGTTCTGCATTTACTGCTTATGGATCTGGTGGAGCAATATTCAGTAATCCGTCAACATGGTATGCATGTAATATAAATCTCAATAACTGTTATTTTGATACAAATCATGCAAAGCATGGTGGGGCCATTGCTGCAAACTACACTAATATTGTGATTACCAATTGTATCTTTTCTAATTCATTGTCAAATAGATCTGGTGGTGCAATTTATAGTTTAAAATCAAATATAACAGTTTCAAAATCTTCATTTACAAAAAGCAATGCCAAATATGGTGGTGCAATTTATACTGAAGAAGGAAATATTTATTTGTCTGATTCCACATTCACAACATCTCAAGCATACAGTTTCGGAGGGGCAATTGCTTCAATATTAACCAATTCAACAATAGGAAACTGTAATTTTTTAAATTATTGGTCTCTAACTGATTCAGGTGGTGCAGTCTATGCGAAAAATGGGCGTATAGATGTTTCAAAATCCAGTTTTACAAATGGGATTGCAGATTTTGGTGGTGCAATCTGTGCATTAAGTATATATTCTACTGTTGAAGGTTCTAATTTCCAAAATAACACTGCAAATTGTGGTGGATCTATTTTCAATATGTATAATAATCTTTATGTTACCAACTCCAATTTTAAAAGTTCTTCTGCAGCTTATGGTGGTGCAATTTGCAGCTATCTTGCCGATTGCATTTCATTAAACAGCAATGTATTTGTAAATTCAAATGATGTGTATGTTTTTGCAAAAACCACTACAAGTATTACAAAAAATGCGAATACTGGTTTGACTAATGTTAAAATTGTCAATACTACATTGTTTGATATTGGAAGTAATGTAATAGCCCCTATAATTAATTATTCTCCAGAATCTCAAAGCACAATTCCATCATCTTATGATTCAAGGGATTATGGATATGTTACTTCAGTAAAAGATCAGATGGATGGAGGAAACTGTTGGGCTTTTGCAAGCGTTGCAACATTGGAAATCTGTCTTAAAAAAGCTACTGGAATCACTTTTGATTTTTCAGAAGAAAACATTAAGAACCTTATGACAATGTATTCTTTGGTTGGAAGAATTGATGAAGAAACTAATCGTGGTGGAACTAATTCAATGGCATTTGGCTATTTTATTGATTGGTTAGGTCCAATCAACGATGCTTTGGATGTTTATGATGACTATTCTACATTGTCCCATATTTATTCACCTCTTTTACATGTTCAAAATGTTTATTTCCTTCCAACCAGAAAGGATACAAATGATAATGATGCCATTAAAAAGGCAATAATGGATTATGGTGCCGTTGCGACTGGTACATATTGGAAAACATCCAATCATGGTATTACTCTTGTTGGATGGAATGATAATTACAATGATAAGGATTATTTTGGCAATTATGCTAAAGGTGTTTGGATAGTTAAGAACAGTTGGGGTGAAGATTCCGATGATGATGGATATGTATACATTTCTTATGAAAAGGAGCTCTTGGCAGATATAGATTCAAGATTAAATAATTATATTTATACATATATCTTCAATGACACTGAAAGCTATTCCAGAAACTATCAGTATGACCTGAATGGTGTTAATTATTATGCCATTTCTGAAAGTGATGTATTCAGATATAAGAATGTCTTTGTTGCACAGGACAATGAAATTCTATCTGCATTTTCCACTGTTTTTAAACAGCCTACTAATTATAGAGTAACTCTTTATAAAGGCAATAATTTGATTTTGACTCAGGAGGGGTACAGTCCCGCAGGATATTACACAATTCCATTCAAAACCAAAACAACATTATCAAAAGGTGATGAATTTTCAATCTGCATTGAAATTTTAAATTCTGGTGATAAGTATATTCCATTGGCTTTTTCAGGATATTCTAGCCTTGGAACTTTCGAAGATGGCATTTCATATATGGATGTAGGTGATGGATGGGAGGATTTATATTCTTATTATACAGCTCCTTACGTGGCTTGCATTAAAGCATTCACCACTCCTTTGGCTTTAACTGAGGTTACACTCAGTGCCAATCAGTTTACCAGCATGTATGTCAATGAGGGGGTTGAAGTTAATTTCAAATTAAGTAATAGTCAGTTAAATAGGGGTTTGGTCACAGTTAATCTTGACGGTAAGACTTATTATGCAACAGTTTCAAATGGTGTTGCCAGTTTTTGGCTTTATTTCACTACTGTTGGCTCCCACACTTTAACAGCACAATACAAAAATAATTTATATACTTCCAATATCGTGAATTTCAATTTCAATGTAATTCCGCAGTCTGGTGAAATATCCATTTCCGCTCCTGATTTGACTAAATATTATGGAAGTTCTTCCAAATTCTCTATTAAGGTGACTGATGGTGGACGGGTTGTTGGTGGTGCTATCGTTAAGTTTACTTGTGGTAGCAGTAGTCAGACTGTCGTAACTAACAGTAATGGTTTTGCTTATGTTGATATTGATTGGGCTCCTGGAACCTATTATGTTACATCACAATATCTTTCCAAATCAGTTACTTCTAAAATTACTGTTAAATCCACTATTGATGCATATGATTTGACTGCTGATTATGGCAGCTCCTATTTTAAAGCCACCTTCTATAATATTGATGGTAGTGCACTCTCAAATACTGCCGTTAAATTTAGATATGATGGTCGTTTATATGGTGTTACAACCGATAGCAATGGTGTTGCAACATACAATATTAAATTAAATGTGGGTAATTATGATGTTACAGCCATTAATCCGA
Organism: Methanobrevibacter sp. UBA188; assembly: GCF_905234905.1. Lineage (NCBI taxonomy): Archaea > Methanobacteriati > Methanobacteriota > Methanobacteria > Methanobacteriales > Methanobacteriaceae > Methanobrevibacter > Methanobrevibacter sp. UBA188. Next base: position 19,580 of record NZ_CAJOJM010000041.1, read on the forward strand.
TTAATGGTGAAGAAAAAACATTTAAATTGACTGTTAAAAAAGCATATCCAACAATTTTCCTAACTTCAATCCAAAGTGGAAAAAATGTTAATTTGACTGCAAGTCTTGTTCCTAGCTTTGCAACTGGAAACGTGATTTTTACAGTTGGGGGAAATCATGCTAATTTCACAAGATCACTTCGAAACGCAACATTGGCGTTGGATTTAGATGACGGTTATTATGAAGCATATGTAACATATGGTGGTGATAACAATGTTTATTCGTACAGGTCATCCATCATATCATTTACAGTTTCAACCGGACAGAATGTTGCAATATCTTCTTCTGACTTAACAAAATATTATGGAAGTTCTTCTAAATTTAAAATTGAGGTGACCGATGGTGGTAGGGCTGTAAGTGGGGCTAATGTTAGGTTTTATCACGATGGTAGTAGTCAGACTGTTGTAACTAACAGTAATGGTTTTGCTTATGTTGATATTGATTGGGCTCCTGGAACCTATTATGTTACATCTGAATATCTTGGAAAATCAGTTAATTCTAAAATAACTGTCAAATCAACAATTTCAGCTAGTGATGTTAGCGGTACTTATCTAAACTCAAAAGTCACTGCAACATTTTTAGATGCATACGGCAAAGCTTTAGCTAATAAAAAGGTTACTTTTAAAGTAGGTGGCAGGGACTTCACTGCAACTACTAACGATAATGGTATTGCTACTGCAAATGTTAATTTGGATGCTGGCAATTATATTGTTACTGCTGTCAATCCAGTTAATAATGAACAAAAACAGTTCAAATTATCCATTTCAAAAGCCAGTTCTTCATTTACATTGGATGTCGGTAAAAATAATGATGGAAAAATAATCATAACTGCTACATTGACACCAAATACTGTTACTGGTAATGTCAAATTTAAATTTGATGGAGATATGATTACATATACCTCAACTATTTCAAATGGAAAAGCAACATTGGTATCTCCTTATTCAGCAGAAGGGACATATAATCTTGTTGTAAGTTATGATGGAGATTCCAATTTCAATGCTGCTCCAACAATGGACTTTAGCTTTACTATTCGTGCCCCAACACCTATTTTAACAGCAAATGATGTTACTGTTGTTTATGGTTATAATAAGGATATGATGATTTATTTGATGGACTCTGATGGAATACCAATACCTGGCAAAGAAATTTATATTAAATTGGTATTTGGCGGTAAGTATTATGTTTATTATGGGGATACTGGAAGTTCTGGTGCCCTTAGACTCTCAACAAAGGGTATTGATCCAGGTACGTACACGGTTTATATATCCTCTGAAAATTGTAAACAGATTTCTGCTAAAATGATAATTAAAAAGGCTACAGTAAAATTAACTGCCAATGCAAAAACATTCAAAAAATCAGTAAAAATCAAAAAATACACAATAACTTTAAAAAATAACTTAAATAAGGTTATGAAAAACACTAAAGTTACCTTAAAAGTCAATGGTAAAACATATTCGGCTAAAACTAATACTAAGGGTCAGGCAACCTTTAAAATTACTAAATTGACTAAAAAAGGTAAATTTACTGCAATCGTTAAGTATGGTGGCAGCAAATTCTATAACTCCAAGACTGTTAAGCCTAAAATTACAGTTAAGTAGATGTTTTTTGCATCTACTCTTTTTTTAATTTTGAATATTGTCAAGTTTTTTAGACGAAAATTCATTTTATGCTGGATGCATGAAATTATAACTTTGTTATAAATTTTAATCATTCAGAATATATTTGAAATATTGGTTAGTTTAATTAATTTTCTTTTAAAAAATTTTGCATAACTAAATTTAATGGGTATTATATTATTTAACTGTATAGTTTATATACTATGAGGTGTAATTTAGTATTACTACGATGAAAATTTGTTTGGTGGTATTATGAACTACAAAAAATTTGGCATATTAGGTGCAATACTTTTAATTGTTTGTGCATTGATGATGGTGACTGCAGTTAGCAGCTCATCTGAAACTACAGATGATGACAATTATACATTACAAATAAATACAAGCGGAAAATGGAGATTGGATTTAACTGTAGATGGAAAGTACACTTCCGATGAGGGAGTAGGATCCAAAACCATAAAACTGAACACTACTTCCATGGATTATGCCAGTGTGACTGTAAACCAATATGAAAACGGACCAACAAACGTCACATTGCTTAATGGAAACAAAGTTCTTAAGGATGGAAAATCTAATG